>JAOZJV010000500.1 GCA_029935695.1 Candidatus Krumholzibacteriia bacterium
TCCGGCAAAACCACCATCTTCAACAATCTGACCGGCGCCCGTCAGCACGTGGGCAACTACCCTGGCGTGACGGTGGAATGGAAAGAAGGTTTCCTCAAACGAGGTGACCTGGATCTGAAAATTGTTGATCTGCCCGGAACCTACAGTCTGACTGCCTTTTCCGAAGAGGAATTGGTGGCCCGGGATTATTTGCTGCACTACGCCCCTGATGTGATCATCAACGTGGTCGATGCCTCCAACCTGGAACGCAACCTCTTCCTCAGCACGGAACTGCTGGAGTTGGGCATTCCCCTGGTATTGGTTTTGAACATGTCGGACGTGGCGCGTGAGCAGGGTTTACGGGTGGATATGGCGCGCATGGCCAAGCGTTTGGGTGTGCTGGTTGTTCCGGCCGTGGGGCACAAGAACGAAGGCACCGAAGAAATTCTGGAGGCTGTGATCCAGCTGGTGGCCCACAGTTCCGATCTGCCGGGCCCTGCCCGTGTTTGCAAAGTTACCAGTCCTTCTCCTGGCGCCACCCAGGCGGCCAACCAGGCAGACCATCCCGGCTGTGTGGTTTATGCGCCTCATGTTGAAGCAGCCATCAGCCAGGTCAGTGAACAATTGCCCGAATCCAAATACCAACGCTGGTTGGCCACCAAACTTCTGGACAGCGACGAGGAAGCTCTCCAGGAAATTCCCGACACCAACGCACGCGTCGCCGTGCAGGCCACAGTGGCGACCTTTACCCAGGATTGTGATGGCCAACCCGATACGGTGCTGGCCCAGGGCCGGTATGAATTCATCAGCAATATTTGTCAGCTTATTTGCCTTCGCTCTGGAGAGAAACAGAACAGCCGCAGCGACCGCATCGACCGTGTGGTGATGCACCCCATCTGGGGTGTGCCCATTTTCCTGGTGATGATGTACGTGGTGTTCACCGCCACCTTCACCCTCGGCAACCCTGGCATGAACCTCATCGAAAGCGGCTTCAACTGGCTGGGCGGTTTGCTCAGCAGCTTCTGGCCTGAAGGCAGCGACAGTCCTTTGCGGTCCCTGGTGGTTGAAGGAATCATTGGCGGTGTGGGCGGTGTGATGATCTTTCTGCCCAACATCGTGCTGCTGTTTCTGGCTATTGCTATCCTCGAAGGCACGGGTTACATGGTGCGCGCCGCTTTTGTCATGGACAGATTCATGAGCAAGGTGGGCCTCCACGGCAAGAGTTTCATCCCCCTGCTTATCGGTTTTGGCTGCACGGTGCCGGCCATCATGGCCACACGCACTCTCGAAACACGGCGAGACCGCTTGATCACCATGATGGTGCTGCCGTTGATGAGCTGCGGGGCCCGGTTGCCCATATACGCCCTGATGATTCCCGCTTTCTTTGCTTCCAAATGGCAGGGCCCCATTCTGTGGATTATTTACGTGGTGGGGATTGTGCTGGCTCTGATTTCGGCCCGTTTGCTGCGCGCCACCATTTTCAAAGGCGAAAACACGCCATTTTTGATGGAGCTTCCCCCTTACCGGATGCCCACTGCCCGCAGCCTGTTGGTTCAGATGTGGACCAGGGCCTGGCTGTATGCTCAAAAAGCGGGCACGGTTATTTTGGGCGCTTCGGTGCTGCTCTGGTTCCTGACTTTTTACCCCAAACCGCCGGCTGATTATGTGCTTCCCATCGGGTTCGATAATTCAAATCCCGCGGTGAGCCAGATGAGTTTTGACGAACTCACGGACCCCAACCTGATCCAGGCCGCCGAACTGTCTTACAGCATGGCGGGCCGTGCGGGTCGTCTGCTGGAGCCTGTCATCGCTCCGTTGGGTTTTGATTGGCGCATTGGCACGGCCCTGATCGGCGCCGTGGCAGCCAAAGAGGTCTTTGTGGCCCAAATGGGGGTGGTGTTTGCCGTGGGTGAAGCCGATGAGACATCCAACGATTTGCGATCTCAGCTCCAATCCCGCTATTCACCCCTGGTGGGGCTGTGCATCATGTTGTTTGCTCTTATTGCCACTCCGTGCATTGCCACATTTGCCATCACCCGGTCTGAAAGTGGTTCCATTTGGTGGGCTGTTGCTCAGAGTTGGGGGCTGACTTTGCTGGCCTGGATTGTGACCTTTGCGGTGTTTAAAACCGGCACCCTGCTTGGTTTGGGCCACCTTATTGGTGGTGGATGATGTCTTCCCTGACTGAAGCTATCGTTGTGGGTGTTGTGGTGCTGGTCGCTGGAATTTGGGCGGCAAGGGCGATATGGCGCTCTGTTCGCGGGGGCAAAACCTGCTCTTCCTGCTCCAGTTCAGCTGATTGTCCCATGATCACCCAACAGGAAAAGCTGGCTGATTTGGGCAAACTTGATCAGTGCGGGCCAGGGTCTTTCGACTGCGATTCTCACCGAAATAAAACCAACAATTCCTGAAGGTTTTTGTTCTCCTGCCGATACTTATGAATGAAACGGGGACAGGACCGGGAGCTCGGGAGATGCACTCTGTCCCTTTAATCATTGATAAAGGCAGGAAACTTATGCGGGACAACGCCCAATCGCCCGTTGAAGATTTGGAAAAATTGATAACAGCCTTGGATGAGGCTCGACAGACCATCGCCGAAGATTACGGCTCCTTTGCCAACCAACTCAAAGAAAGCTCAGACACGAACCCTCTTTATGAAGAGGTATTCCGTGGATCCCAGGACGCAATTTTTATTGCTGATGTGCGCAATGGTTGTTTCCAGCGCGTGAACCAGGCGGCTTGTGACATGCTTGGTTACAGCGAAGAAGAGTTGCTGGGAATGAAGCAGCAGGATCTTTTTCCCGACACAGATGAATCAGAACTTCGCAAGGCTCTGCATAAGGTCTGGAGTGAAGGTAGTATTATAGGATTCAGGGCTCAGATGGTGGGGGCTTTGGGTGTCAGGGACGTAAATATTTCTGCTCACCGGCTGCCGGGCACCGAAGAAGATCTGGTGGTGGGCTTTGCCCGTGATATCAGTGAAGCCGTCCGGGCCAAAGCGGAACTGGTGGAGCTGAACGCCACCCTTGAAAACCGTGTGGAAGAACGCACCAAAGAAATCCGTCGTTCCAACGAAGAGCTTGAGGACGCCATGGCCCAGGCCAACCGCCACGCTGAAGAGGCTCGCAGCGCCAACCAGGCCAAGAGTTTATTTGTGGCAAACATGAGCCATGAAATCCGCACACCCTTGAATGCCGTCATCGGCATGATGGAGTTGCTGGTGGACACGGATCTGAATG
>JAOZJV010000501.1 GCA_029935695.1 Candidatus Krumholzibacteriia bacterium
GGTCAGTTCACCTGACATGATCATTGAGGCCAGGGCCACAAAGGAGTCATGCCAAGAAGGGCTGATGACATTGTTGGCTAATAAAAAGGTCGACATTGTGATTGCTTCGGGGCCCCTGGGCTCTCTGGCGGCAGCTTCACTTTCGTCATACCCCAAACCTGTTATCGGAGCGGTCATTCTGGATACCGGGTTGCAGGGTGTGCCCCTTGTGGACGGCACCAGTGGAGTTTCCAACTTCACCTACGTGACGTCTCCAACTCCCATCAAGAATGATTTGGCCGTGCTTGACGAGGTTGTCGATTATCAGAACCTGGTTTTGCTGGCCAGCACTCAATATCTGAATGCCATTTCAGACCATGAGCAGGCCCTGGAACGTCTCAGTGGCAGCAATGTCACCATGCTGCCTGGTGAGGCATCAGTTCCCACTATCATGGAGTCAATCCCCGAGGCAACCGACGCTGTTTACCTTCTGCCTATGGTGACCATGGCCGAAGCGTCTTATGGCGACCTGCTGAATGAATTACGGGCTCGCCGTTTGCCGGTGATGTCCATGCGGGGCGAGGTGGATGTGCGGGCCGGTGCCCTGTTGGGCGTGGCTCCTGCCGACTGGTCCCGCCGTGTGTTCCGCCGGGTTGCCCTGGCTGCCGGCCACATCGCCACCGGTGAATCGGCCGCAAACCTGCCGGTGCTTCTGGCCCGTTCCGGCAAGACCATGCTGAATATGGGCACGGCCAAGGTCATTGGTGTTTCACCATCTTTCACCTTCCTTATTGATGCCGTTCAGGTTGGTAAATACCTGGACAAGGGCGTGGATCTGGATCTCTTCAAGGCCATGGATGAAGCCCAGCTCAACAACATGGACATCGCCGCCACCGAGCGTCTCGTTCTGGCTGGTGAAGAAGAAGTGGGGCTTTCCAGCGCCGTGCTGTGGCCTCAACTGAACGCGGCTATCAGCGGCACCATGGTTGATGAGGACAGTGCTGCTTATCTTGGAACGCTTTCCGAGAAAACCTTTGGCGGCCATCTGGGTCTGACCCAGATCATCTGGTCGGATCAGGCGTGGGCCGACTACTCCATTGCCAAGGATTTGCAGACGGCCCGTGAAGAGGAACTCTCACGCGTGCGCCTGAATGTAGGTCTGGAAGCAGCCACTGCTTATCTGGATGTTCTGCGTGCGGAAACTTACCTGTCTCTGCAGCGACAGAACCTTGCTTACACCCGCTCCAATCTGGAACGGGCCCAGGTGCGAGTCGATGTGGGTGACGCCAACCGTTCCGAACTTTATCGCTGGCAGAGTAAAATCGCGGGTGAAAAAACCATCGTGATCAATGCCATGTCTCAGCTCAAGGCCACCGGGTTTGAAATGAACCGCGTTTTGAGCCGGCCTCTGGAGGATAATCTCAATCTGGCCAACGCCACCATGGAAGATCAGTTCTCCCTGTTGTCCGATCCCCGGGTGAATCGTTTCTCCGATGACCCGGCCGGTTTGCTCATTCTGCGGGATTTTCTAACCCACAAGGGTTTGATGTCGGCTCCGGAACTCCTGCAATATGATGCTTCCATCAAGGCCCAGAACCGGGCCCACAAGGCGGCGACCCGTTCGTTCTGGCAGCCCACTGTGGGACTGACCGGATCTGTGGATCATGCCTTCAGTCGCAGTGGCACCGGTTCGGATATGTCCGCTCCCGGACTGCCCGATGACACCAACTGGAACGTATCGGTCTTTATGTCTCTGCCCCTTTTCGAAGGTGGTGGACGGTTCGCGGAATCGGCTCGCACGAGCCAGGAAATTCTGCGTCTGGAGCATGACCGATTCGCTGCCGGTGAGCGCATTGAACAGGAAGTTCGCAGCGCTGTTTTCCAGGCTGCCAGTGGGCACATTGCCATTGAATTATCGCGCCAGGCATCCGAAGCTGCGGGCCTCAACCTGGAAATTGTTGCCGACAACTACTCATTGGGTCGGGCTCTTCTGGTGGATCTGATCGATGCCCAGACCAACGCCCTGACTACGGACCTGGCTGCTGCCGACGCCGTCTATCTCTACCTGATTGACCTGATGCGGGTTGAACGGGCAGTGGGGCAGTTCACATTCTTTGCCGAGGCAGAGACACGCACTGTCTGGTTGGATGAATTGGAAGCATTCGCCGCCAGTCGTTGAAGGGAAAAATAAATGACGACTGAAAATAATTCGGGCGGGAAAAAAGCCCTGATGTTTGCCTTACCTGTTCTGGTTGGATTGGTGATCTGGTTCATTCCGGCACCCGATGGTGTTGAGGTTCAGGCCTGGCATCTGTTGGCGATTTTCATCGCGACAATTGTCGGGATCATCGCCAAGCCGCTGCCCATGGGGGCCATTGCGGTGATCGGCATCACGGTGACTGCCCTGTCGGGAACCCTGACTATCGACCAATCCCTGAGTGGATTTGGAAACAAGACCATCTGGCTCATCGTCATGGCTTTCTTTGTAGCCCGGGGATTCATCAAGACCGGACTCGGCAGCCGCATCGGATACATGTTCATGCGTTTGCTGGGCAAGAAGACCCTGGGTCTTTCTTATGGTTTGATCCTCACCGATATGATTCTGGCACCGGCCATTCCCAGCAACACAGCCCGGGGCGGTGGTATTATCTATCCCATTCTGCGGTCGGTGGCTGAGGCGTATGGCAGTCGTCCTGAAGACGGAACGTCCCGCAAGCTGGGCGCGTTCCTGATCAAGACTTCTTTCCAAACACTGATCATTTCCAGCACCATGTTCCTGACGGCCATGGCGGCCAACCCGCTCTCTGCAAAATTTGCGGCGGAGCAAGGGGTGGAAATCAGTTGGGGGTTGTGGGCTCTGGCCGCGTCGGTGCCGGGGCTTGTCAGCTTGATTGTGATTCCCTTGCTGCTGTACAAAATTTATCCTCCGGAGATCAAGGAAACACCTCAGGCTGTGCAGATGGCCAAGGATAAATTGGCGGAAATGGGAAAAATCACCACCCACGAATTGATCATGCTGGGGACTTTCTTCCTGCTGATTGTTTTGTGGATTTTTGGTGGCAGCATTGGCGTTCACAGCACAACGGCGGCCCTCATTGGTCTGGCGGTGCTGCTGATTTCAACGGTGCTCAACTGGCAGGATGTGCTCAATGAGACAGGTGCCTGGGATACGCTGGTGTGGTTTGCCGCGCTGCTGATGATGGCATCGAATCTCAATTCTCTGGGTCTGATTCCCTGG
>JAOZJV010000502.1:0-1847 GCA_029935695.1 Candidatus Krumholzibacteriia bacterium
CCGTGGGCAACCCCAAAGCCATGGCCAAATGACGTCCCCCACAATCAGTCCCCACGAAAGCGGCGCAGTGTCCCAACAGGTCGGCTAACTCAATAAGGTTGGTGGGCGGGGCAAAAGCACTGCTCGGCAAATCTTCACGCAATACTTTTTCCATGGCCTCATCGCCAGGTCCGGGAATAATCAAAGGCCGCCTGCCCTGGCCATCCAGCTGTCGCCACAATTCAATGATGTTGTGGTTGGGCCAGGCCTTTGCCGGCCAGGTGGCGCTCATCATGATGGCCGTCCACGCACCTTCCGTGCCGAACCATTGCTCCCGCCAACGGCAATAATCAGACCCAAAATTCTGCACGGGGATTTCCAAGGTTCCTGCTTTGGCAGGCAAGGGCAACCACGGCTCAGGATTTAGCCCCAAGGCTCGTAAAGGATCGAGAAAGGCTTCCCCGGCAAAGCCACGCAGCCGCACATTGCCCAGTTGGTTTTGCTGGACTTTGATATTGTAAGCCCAGCGCCGGCGAGGCAGATCGTACCCCACTCTGACAGGAGCGCCGGTGGCTGCAGTCCAAAGAGCTGTGCGAGGATTGCCCAGCCAATCAATGACCACCTGGTATTGCTGTCTCCGCAAATGACTGTACCATCGGGCCTCGGCCCATGGGTCATTTTTCGCCTGGACCCAGGGAATCACTTTCACACCGGGCACCAACAATGAAATCAAGGCCGCAAAATGTCCGTCGATCACCAAATCAAACTGTGCCCCGGGAAAGGCTTTCACCAACTGTCGGACAGCGGGCAAAGTGACCAGACAGTCGCCCAGGGCTTTCCGGCGAATAAGCAGCACCCTTTGAATATTGTTCTCAAAAGGAACCGCCTTCATGAAGTGCCGCCCACTTTTTCCGGGAGCATTGCAAGGCATTGATTCAAAACTTGTTCAGGCAGCAAATCAGGCATGCAGATGAACTGGTCGCACTGGTGAAGGTTGCATGGTGCGCAATGAGCTTTACTGGTAAGAACCCTGAAAGGTCCAGCCTCGGTGTAGGGAAACCACAAATGAGGATCAGTGGGACCAAAGAGAGCCACGGTGGGCACGGCTAGTCCCACGCCGGTGTGCATCACTCCGCCATCTGCCGACACCAGCAGGCTGGCCTGGCTGATTACGCCCAAAACTTGTTTCAGGTCTATGACCGGCAAGAGGCCACCTCTGGAAGCAGGAATGTCGTCCCCCAGGGGGGACCAGGGATTGTCCGTTCCCGGCGGCTGGACAAGGAGCAGGGAACTGTTGGTGCGTTCGAGCAACCCCTGGATGAGATTTTTCCAGTGCTCCAGAGGCCACTGCTTAACCGGCCAGGTGGCTCCTGGGGCCAGAATAATGGGGCCGTTTTCCAGCAGAGACTCCAAACCCATCAGTCTTCCCGGTTCCTGGGCGGCCCAGTAATTCCGGGGCAGGAATGGACCCAACGTTCTGCCACTGTATTCTTTTTCAAACCAGTCCAGAAAAGGCAACCCACTTTCTTTGTGAACCAGGGGCGTCAAACGAGCCAGATGTTCGCCGAGTCCCCCAGGAGCCACTTTGTAAAGAGGCTGATATTTTTCGGGAGATTGCCCTGGAAGAACGTTGTGGGAATACAGAAATCGGCGGCTGCCTGCCGTGCCGGCAATACGGTGAGTGATACCGGAAAATCTCAGAAGCCAGGCGCTTCGAGGGTTGAAAAACAAATCCACGGCCAGATCGTACTGGCAGTTTTTTAATTGGGAGATCATTTCCCAGGGAGAGAGGGCTGTTTTGTTTTCAGCAGGATGTGCCGCGGCCCTGGCCTGAGCATCGCTGCCTCGTCTCCGGGTTTCAAGAAGAT
>JAOZJV010000502.1:1857-3215 GCA_029935695.1 Candidatus Krumholzibacteriia bacterium
TTCCGGATCACCACGCCGCAGAACCTCAAGCAAAACAGTGGCCATGACCACATCTCCGAGATAACGGAGTCGGGTGATGAGGATGGATTCCAGATGTTGGCCTTCCAGCATCCAACTCACAGTTGTTCCTCCCGGCCCGGGTGCAGAATATATTGAACTGCAGCCGGCAAGTCGTCCACTACTTTGACCAATGGGTCATGAGGCCAGGTGGCCACAACATCATCCTCCTGGGTCAGGCCGTAACCAGTGCGCACGAGAATGCCACCAAGTCCTGCGTCGCGGCCCAATTGCACATCGCTTTTCTTGTCCCCCACAACCCAGGATTCACTGGCGCAATAGTTCAATATTTCTGCTGCTTCATCCAGCATTCCAGGCAATGGTTTGCGGCATGCGCAATTTTGTTCCGGAGCATGGGGACAGTACAGAAAGGCATCAAAAGATACGCCCTGCCCGGCCAAAAGCTGATCCAGACGATTCATCACCGCCTGGAAATCATCAAAGGTGAACCGGCCCCGGCCAAGACCGGACTGGTTGGACACTCCCACCAGCCAATAGCCGGCATCCCGGGCCTTGGCCATGGCTTCAGCTACTCCCGGAAGAATTTCCACCTCATGGGGATCGGCAAGGTAATGCCGGTCGGCATTGACAACTCCGTCACGGTCCAGAAACAGAGCCGGTCGAGACTCTTTGGCTGGGGCGCTGGGTTGGCTTTTCCATAAGGGCATGGCAGATCCTTTAATTACCCGTGATCAGAGAGCAACGAATCGATGGCTTTGAAAACCGAGGGAGCAAAAATGGTTTCCAGACAGAATTCCTTTTGGTTGCAGGTTTTCAGATAGCAGGGTCGGCAGGAAAAACCTTCAGCATTGACAACTGCGGTGCACGGCCCCCTTGGACTGGTCCAATGGGGATTGGACGATCCGAAAATGCCCACAGTGGGCACACCCAAAGCAGCAGCGAGATGCATCAGGCCGCTGTCGTTCCCCACAAAGACCTGGCTAGCTTTTAGAATACTTACGACCTGGTGTAAATCTGTCTTTCCCGTCAGGTCCACCAGACCGGGCCCACCGTCCAATTGATCAGCCATGGTGAAATCCAAACCTTCAGCCAAACCTTGGGCAAAAACAGTAGCCGCTGCATCACCCAGAAGAACCAACCGTACGGCACGATCTTCAATGGTTTCTCGCACAAAATCCAGAGCCCGGTTCAGGGGCCAGCTCTTGGCCGATCCGTAGGTGGCCCCTGGGGCAAAAACCCAGAGAGGAGCCGAGGAGTTGCTGACCGCCGGAGCAATGGATTTGCAACCGGGCATTGTTGGCAAAAATTTCTGCTGATCAGATGCTTTATCCTCAAAGCCC
>JAOZJV010000039.1 GCA_029935695.1 Candidatus Krumholzibacteriia bacterium
CAGAAAAATCGCCTTGGCCAAACAGATAATCCAAAGCCTCCTGGCCGCCCCGGCAAACATGGGTTTCGTTGTCCAGACGGGCTTCACGGAAAGCATCCAAAGTCAGATCAATATCTGCTTCATTGTCTTCCACTAATAGAATGATGGCTGGTGTTTTCATGGTCCTACTCCTGTTCAATCGATACTAAAACCACCTGGAAGGAGCTGCCCTTGCCAACAGTGGATTCCAACTCCACGGATCCACCCAGCATGGCTGATGCTTTTTTCACGATAGCCAGGCCAATACCTGTGCCGGGCTTTTCGGCATCACTGTGCAAGCGCTGGAAAATATTAAAGACTTTTTCCTGAAATTCAGGGGCAATTCCAATCCCGTTGTCATTCACCGATACGATAACTTTGTTGGTCTCCACTCTGAAGAGAATATCAATAATGGGCGCCACCTCGGGCTGGTGGTAGGACAGGGCGTTGTCAATCAAATTGGTGAAAATCTGAACCAGGAGGGTCATGTTGCCTCTGATGATTGGCAGATTATCGGGGATGTTTAAACTGGCACCAAGTTCTTTGATCCGGCTGCCAAAGGTCCTCTCCATGGCCACAAACACCTGGGCCAGATCCACTGACTGAAATTCAACAGCTTGACGCCCCAGTCGAGAGTATTTCAGAAGATCTTCAATGAGGCGGTTCATGTTCTGGCCGGCAATCATGATATGGTCGAAATACCGTTGGCTCTCTTCGTTGAGACTGCTGCGGTGGCGCCGGGAAATAATTTCTGAAAATCCGGAGATGGCCCGTAGGGGCGCTTTCAAATCATGGGATACGGAATAGGCAAAATCTTCAAGATCCTTGTTGGCGACCATCAATTCTGCCGTGCGGGTTTCCACCATGTCTTCAAGTTGCAGATGATACGTGTGAAGTTCCTGCTCGGCCAGGATACGCTCTGTTACATCCTGCACTGTTCCCGTTGAGTAAAGAGGATTCCCATTCTCGTCATATTCGGTGATGCATTTTTCATGCACATATTTGATGGTTCCATCATCCAGAAGCAATCGATGGGTTATTTCGTAGGGCTTTTTATCCTGGAGGGAATTGGTGTAGGCACTGTTGACGGCCTCCCGGTCCTCCGGGTGGATGTTATTCAGGAATGCTTCATAAGTGGCTTCAAATTCCTGGGGCTCAAGATCGAATATTCGGTATATTTCATCTGACCACAGAAGCTCGTTGGTGGCGATGTTTAATTCCCAGTGCCCCATCTGGGCAATTATCTGGGCTTCTTTGAGCTTGTTCTCACTTTTCCGCAAGCTCGCTTCTGCTTCATTCCGGTGGGTGATATCCAATATCATGGCCAAAAAACTGGGGTTCCGGCCTGGTATCAATTGAAGGAAGACATCCACAGGATAGGTGGAGCCATCCTTGCGTCTGTGCTCAGTGGAAAACTGCACGATGCCCTGCTTTCCTTCATGAAGGGAAGCCAGCAGGCCATGAAACTTTTCAGGTGTCATCTGGGGTATGATGTCCAGAGGGGTGAGGCTGCGCATTTCTTCCATGGAGTAACCAAGGTTATCCCGACCGGTATGAGTGACCTCCAAAAAACAAAAATTATCAGCATCAAAAATATAAATTTCATTCAGGGAGCTTTCCATGACCTGGGTGAGTTTCAGGCTTCGGTCTTCACTGCCCTGGACTTTCAAATAATCATGGGCTTTCTGCAGTTCAAAACCGCGGATCAGGAATCCAAGCAGAACAAGTAATCCCAGGGCTGCCAATCCCAAAACACACTGGATATAAAAAATCTGTTTTCTGCCTTTGGCCATGGCCTCAAGCAGAACAATTTCAAGATCATGGGTCTGCAAAAGCAATGCATTAAAGGTGATCTCAAACTGCTGGTGGACCTCTGAATTCACTTGGCCTGCATCAATGGCTGAAAGTCGTGCCAGGGCAACTTCCTGGAACTCTTCTGTCATTCCCCTGATTATCAGGAGTTCAGAGTTAAGCATGGAGTCAATGGGGGGAGTGATTGCATCATTACTGTGTTCTGCACCTTCAAGCATGGATTGGACGCACTGGTCAACCTGTGCAAATTGTTCCTTCATCCTTGCTGTTTTATCCTTACTCTGACCCGCGACAATTTCGTCCAGGAACAAGTGAATTTTAACAACCTCGTACTCCAGGTTTGTATTGGTTTTGATCATGAGAGTGAAGCGGTCAGAAGTACGGTTTCCAATGAGCAGAGAGGTTGCCATGATGGCCACAATGATCACACCGATGGCGGTGACCCACAGAATAGTACTGCGACCATTGGGGGCAGGATGTTGGTTGTCAGGTGAATTATCCATTAACACCATCCAGAACAGTGAACCGGTCATCTGATCTCAGAAAGGGGTGCCTGGGTTCAACACCACCAAATTCCCATCACAACAGTCCCATCATACTCTTATTGCTGGTTTTTGGGAAGAGATGGGTTAATGAATTGTGGACAGCCCTGTCCTGTATTACCAATCCGTAATCTTCCCGCCATCTTCCTGCAACCATCAATCCCTTACCTTCTCTCACATGAGGTAAAGCCGGACGCGCCCTCCGGCTCACTTCTACGGGAGATGGGATCACTCGTTATGACCTTGTTTCATAATTCGGCTTCAGATCCGAGTGGCCCATCTTCCGTAAACGAAAGATAAGGAGGGAAAAAATGTCTTTCACAACAGTTTTATTGCTTGCCGTTGGTTTCTTGCTGGGTGTTGTCCTTGTTCATCTCTTTTCGAGTTTGCATGTAAGGCGTTTGCGCACCATACCAAAACCACCGACGATAGATTCTGAAACATTCAACACGTTAAATGCTGAAGTACGGGCCGGATTCAGATTGCAGAAGGCTTGTTATAACAATGATCCCAAGGCCGCAAGCGAGGCATTGACCTTGTGGGCCTGGGCCAGCGGAGAACCCGCTGTGGTCAATGGTCTGGATGATAAAATGGATGTCCTTCGGCAGCCTGAACTCCAAAGGGCCATCACAGATCTGTGGTTTCATCTGGATTCACAAGACAGCCACCATTGGTTTGGTGATGCATTGTGGAATGCTTTTCTGGATACCAATCCGGATTTTGAGAGTCTGGAGTCCAGCGGATAGCCAGAAGTTCGATGTGGTTAGGGTTTGGGGCCCGTCTCCCCGCTACACAGCACGCGCCCTGCCAGTGTGGCTGTGGTCCCATCCCTTAACCCAATACATGTCACGGGTCAGGCATTCCCATTCTTTGCCTGGCCCATGTCATGTGTTAGGCTCTCGTAAACACACACAACACTGACACCAGCAATGGAGCCGGGATGCACGTTCTGATCATAGAAGACGACAAGGAAGCCGCCAGCTACGTCCGCAAGGGTCTGCGCGAAAGTGGCCACACCGTGACGGTGGCCAACAATGGCGATGATGGTTTGATGATGGCTCGCAGCGGGAACTTTGACGCTCTTGTGGTGGACCGCATGCTGCCGGATATGGATGGTCTGGAAATCATTCAAACCATCCGCAAAGAAGGCATTAATACTCCTGCTCTCGTTCTCAGCGCCCTTTCCGAAGTGGGGCACAGAGTGGAGGGCCTCAAAGCCGGGGGCGATGATTATCTCACCAAGCCCTTCGCCTTTTCTGAACTTCTGGCCCGACTGGAAGCACTGCTGCGCCGGGCCAACCCTGATGTTGCCATCACCGAATACACCATCGGGGATTTGAATTTGAATCTGCTGACCCGTGAAGTGCGCCGTGGTGATACGGACATTGATTTGCAGCCGCGTGAGTTTTCACTTCTTTCCTACCTCATGCAAAACGCCGGACAAGTGGTCACCCGCACCATGCTTCTGGAAAATGTCTGGGAGTACAATTTTGATCCGCAAACCAATGTGGTGGATGTTCACATCAGCCGCCTGCGGGGAAAAATTGACAAGGGTTTTGACGAAACCATGCTCGAAACCGTTCGTGGTGCCGGGTATCGGATGGTCAAACCATGAAAAACCTCCACCGCAGCCGCATTTTCCGGTATGCAGTGGCTTATACAGGTTTATTTTTTATCTCCACCCTGCTGGTTTTGACTTTTCTCTATGCGGTGACTTTCCAAATTTCTGACAACAAGATTGAAGCGCGGGTGAGCCACGAGGCCCAGTGGCTGGGAGAAATCCTGGCCGACTGCAGTGAATTTGAAAAGGTCAGTCGGTTGAATTTCCACATTGCTGATCATCCGGGCAATCTGGGAGTTTACCTGCTGCTCGATGGCGACGGAAAGCGCCTGGCAGGTAATCTTGATCTCATTCCGGATGTTGAGCTGGTAAGCGGAAAATTTATTTCATTTTTTCATCAGGACGATCCGGACACCACTGCCTTGCTGCATGTGCGCGCCACCCTGGTGGATTTGGACAGTGGCTGCACGCTCCTGGTGGGAAACAATTACCAGGCCATCGATCAAATCAAAAAGGAGATCAGACCCGCAGCGGCCTGGGCTCTTGGCATCAGTTTTGCCCTTGGGGTGATGGTGGCGGTTTTTCTGGCCCGTCGCCTGGCTCGCCGTCTTGAAATCATCAACCGCACCAGCCGCACCATTTTCGAAGGCAATCTGGAACGCCGCATGATCCGCACCGGCAGTGGCGATGAATTCGATCATTTGAGCACCAATCTGAACCGCATGCTGGACCGGATTTTTAATCTGATGGCCAGTGTGCGCGGGGTGACTGACAACATTGCCCACGATCTGCGCAGCCCCCTGTCTCGCATGCGCAGCCGCATGGAGGTTGCTTTGCTGGCCAACCGACCTTGCGAAGAGTACCGGGAAGTTCTGGCCGACACCATCGAAGACACCGACCGTCTGCTGAAGACATTCAACTCCCTGCTGACCATTGCCAGGGTAGAGTCGGGCGCTGCCCGGGCCGATTTCACCCTTGTTGATTTGAAACAGGTGGTGACCGACACGGTGGAACTTTACGAACCGGTGGTTGAAGAAAACGACCAAACGTTGCAGATGTCCTGCAGCGGCCATCTGGAAATGAATGGCAATGCGGATCTGCTGGTGCAGGCCTTGGCAAATCTATTGGACAATGCCATCAAATATGCCCCCCGGGGAGCAGCCATTGAAGTCTTGGCTGAGGCCGCTGACGGCGTCATCATCATGTTGAGTGTTGCGGATAATGGGCCAGGTATTCCTGAGCATTTTCGAGAGAAAGCACTGCAGCGATTCACTCGTTTGGATGCCAGCCGCACCCGACCGGGCCAGGGTCTGGGTCTCAGCCTGGTGCAGGTGGTGGCGCAGATGCATGGTGGCACTGTCCATTTGGAAGATGCCAATCCTGGTTTGCGTGTGATTATGAAAATCCACAATTAATACTGGCGGCCCCAGGTTGTCGTTATTTTATTATCAGCAGTAATCATTCATCTCAGACGGGACTGATGCAGGCTTTTGTCTGCGCACCGGATCCGGCAATGGATGGCCGATCTTATGGATTAAACACCAACCCATCTGTGCATTTTCTTGCTCAGAAAGGTGTCATCCATGCATCGCCACCATCTGTTTCTTCCTGTGCTTTTGCTTCTGGCCGTAACCTTCATTGCCTGTTCGAATTCTGAAGATCCCACCGAACCCGACAGATACTCCAACGATGAACTTGCCCAGATTCTGGACGAAGCCGGCATGGTTGTGCCTCTGGGTGAAGAGCATGATACCGTCATCGAAACGACCCAGGAAGAAGATGACGGTTTCCGCTACACCTACGAAACCCATGACGCCATCGACAACCTTGAGAGTGTGATGTATCTGGGGCTGAATGATGACATCATCTGGCCGGGGAATATCGTGCGCGGTGACCAGGCTCATCAATTTGTTTACGAACCCATTGCCGCACTCCGTGGTCCCTTGACTCTCTCCATCAGCATGGAAAGTTCATCCATCGGAGGCGATCTTCACGAAGATGTTGCCGAGCCCAATCTGCACAACATCAGACAGGGAATTTCCAACATCGTCTCGCGGGTCTTCGTGGAAAATACCCACGTGCCGGCCCAGGTTGATTACACCTATCAGCAGGTGCACAGCCAGTCGCAAATGAGTCTCTTTGTGGGCATGGATATTTCCTGCGGTGTGGCCGAATTGGAAAGTGCCTTCAACTGGGATCAGTACTCAGAGACCAACAAAATCATGGTCAAGTATCAGCAGGTTTATTACAGCATCGACATGGATACGCCCACCAGTCCGCGGGCCCTTTTTGCCAGTGATGCCAACATTGATGATCTGGCCACGGCCATGCCCGCTGGTTCGCGGCCACTGTATGTCAGCAGCGTGAAGTATGGCATGCTGGCCATCATGTGCATTGAAACTTCTTTTTCCGAGGAACAAATGGGGTTGGCTTTGGATGCGGCCTACAGCGGGGCTGTTGATGTGGAGCTGGAATTTGGTTACACCGCCCATGAGGTCCTGGACACGTCGAGCATCCGCGTCATTGTGTACGGTGGATCGACCCAGGGCATTCAGGAGTTTGATGGATACGAATCGTTCATGAACATCATCGCCGCCAGTACCGAATTCACTGAAACCTCACCGGGAGTTCCCCTGCTCTACAAGTTCCGGCATGTGGCGGATAATACCCTGGCTCTCATCACGCTGACTTCCCAGTACACCATCTGCCGGCCCATGCGTATTGCCCAGCAGGTGCGGGTCTCTTCCATTCGTTTTGTGTGTGAGTGGAGTCATGATGATGATCCGTTCTATGATGCTGATGTGGATATGGACAGGCTCAGCATCACCGCCAATGCTTTCAATTGCATTGATGATAACGACCCCGGTACACAGATCAATCCGGTGAATGAATCGATTTTTTACTGGAGCACAGGCAGTTATGTTGAAATGCACGCCGGATCCATTTTCGAGGCAGTCGGTGCCATCACTTTGACCTTCGACACTGAAAATGCTGATTGGGATTGTGCCCGGTTGGAACTTGCCGCCGCCGGGCGCGACTATGACTGGGCCAGCGGAAACGAGTGGGCCCACGGATCTCTGGTCATGCTGGGCAACCAGATGTTCGGGCAACATTCGATCACCATGTATGGCGCTGATTTCCGCATGAGGGCCGAGGTGCTGGTTGAGCCCCTGAACTGACCCGCGGGATCACATCTCGCGCGGTCGGTTGATCAATGTTACCTTGGGTGCCGAACTCAACTTTTTGCGAGGAAATTCGGCTTGTTGATCGACACCCATTGCCACTTGAATTTACCACCTCTCGGCAGCGAGCTTGAGCCAGTGCTTGCCCGCGCCAGGGAGCGCTCTGTTGGCGCCATCATTGTGCCTGCTTATGACCACCAGGCCTGGGGCGATGTTCTTACTTTGGCCTCCATACCGAATATCCACCCTGCCCTTGGCCTTCACCCATGGGTGGCCGATCAGTTGCCCCCTTCAGGGAACCTCAAACAAGCCCTGGCTGATGCCATTGCCGGGGCTGAAACCAAAGTTGTGGCCATCGGTGAAATCGGTCTCGACACCAAAGTTGATGGACCTCCTCTGGACATTCAAATCCCTGTGCTCAAAACCCAACTCGCCCTGGCTGTTGATCTGAATTTGCCGGTCATTCTCCACTGTCGTGGTGCTTTTGGCGAGTTGCTGGATGCCATCAATCATCACACGGGTAATATTCGTGGAGTTATCCATGCCTTCAGCCGGGGCCCGGAGTTGGTCCAGCGTTTCCACACCGTCGGTTTGTTTTTTGGCCTGGGGGGAGGCGTGAACCGGGAAAATGCGCGGAAGGTGCGCCGGGGTGCGAGGGTGATTCCCTTGAACCGTATTGTTTTGGAAACGGACGCGCCCTCCATCGGTGTGGCCGGTGTGCGGCCGGAGAATACCGAGCCCCACCATGTGGCTGATGTGGCTGCCGCCCTGGCGAAGCTGCGGGAGGAAGAGTTGAGTGTCATCACCGAAGCCACCACGGCCAATGCCATCAGGTTGTTCGATCTTCCAGCACCATAAAAAACGGGGCCCGGTCAGGCCCCGCTCTCATGTTGATCAAGTCCGGCTGTTACCGGCGACCACCTCGTCGTTTGACAGTTTCGGATGCTGCAGCACCATCAGTTTCGCACTGGCCGTTGCCGGGACCAAAGCCGGTGCCGTCACCGGGGCCTGCGCCACTGCCGCTGCCATCACCGGGGCCGTAGCCCTGGCCTGCGCCCTGGCCCATGCCTTCACCTTTGGCGAATCCAAATTCCTTGCCGCCCATTTCGCCGGCTTGACCAAAGCGGTGCATGTTGCCGGTGCCGTCTTCGGGACGCACATAGTCTTCATCCATGCCGTTGGGGATGCCGTCACCGTCGGCATCGGGGGCCAGGTCATTGAAGCCATCGCCGTCTTCATCGATGAACTGACAGACCCCATTACCGTTGCCGGGACCAAAGTCCTGGGCCGTGGCCAGGGAGGCCAGCATGAGTACAAGGATTGCGGCCATCAGTGTGATAAGGTTGCGAGTCATTTTTTTCTCCTTCATTTGGGAAACGGATCAATTAAATTTGACGCATGTTCCAACCTTTGCACAGAGCGTACCAGGAGAGAGTATTTGTTTGTAAGGATTGGTAACTATAAGTAATTAAGGAAGATGTGGCTGGTTGCCTGCTGACGTGGCAGTGTCCCGAGAGGAACACAACGCAGAAATCCCCGACTTTTTACCATGATTTCGCAGAAAAGCCCAACCAGGGGTTCTCACCCGCCCGAAAACAATGTAGATTACATACAAATAATCCTAAGTCACGCCGGGTAGATGATTGTCTGCTACCCGAACCCTCACAGGAGTGTGAAAAATGTCTAACCAATTCGACGGCGACAACCAGGGGCCCCAGGTGCCTGAGTTTAAGCTGCCAAATCTTAACCTCGGCAAGCTGCGGCTGTTGGTTCCCATCGGGCTGCTTTTGCTCTTGGGCCTGACCAGCTTCTACACTATCAACGCCGAAGAAACCGGCCTTGTGCTGCGCTTCGGCAAGTACGTGCGCGAAACTGCCCCTGGCCTGCATTTCAAAGCACCGCTGGGCATCGAGCGGGTCTACAAAGTGGCCATCCAGCGCCAGCACAAGGAAGAGTTCGGTTTCCGGACTTTGAAAGCCGGTGTGAAAAGCCAGTACACCACCAAACCGTATCGCGAAGAATCCAACATGCTGACCGGTGATTTGAATGCCGCCAATGTTGAGTGGGTGGTGCAGTACCGGATCACCGATCCGTACAAGCATGAATTCCGTGTGCGCAACGTGGGAGAAACTTTCCGCGCCATGAGCGAAGCGGTCATGCGCCGGATGGTGGGCGATCGGTCCATCAATGAAGTGCTGACCGTGGGCCGCGCCGAAGTGGCCCTGGCCGCTGAGGTGGGATTGCAGGAGCTTTGCGACAACTATGACACGGGCATCACCGTGGACCAGGTTGTGCTGCAGGATGTGAATCCGCCCGATCCGGTGAAGCCATCTTTCAATGCGGTGAATGAGGCGGAACAGGCCAAGGAAACTCTGATCAACCAGGCCCAGTCCGAATACAACCGGGAAATTCCCAAGGCCTCCGGTGCTGCTCTGCAGACCATTCAGGAAGCTGAAGGTTACGCTCTGGACCGGGTGAACCGCGCCCAGGGTGATGCCTCATTGTTCACTTCCATTTACGAGGCTTACCGCCGGGCACCAGATGTAACGCGGACGCGTATGTATCTTGAAACCATGAACGAAGTGCTGCCCAAAGTGGAGAATAAAATCATCGTCGACGACGGCATCAAGGGTGTTCTGCCTCTGCTGAATCTGAACGCCGCCCAGGGAGGTAAGTAATATGAAACGCTTTATCATACCTTTGGCGTTGCTTCTGATTGTTTTGATCCTCAACTCCATGTACGTGGTGCGGGAAATCGACCAGGTCATCATCACACAGTTTGGTGAGCCGGTGGGCGATCCTGTCCTGGCACCCGGTTTGAACTTCAAGCTGCCCTTCATTCAGGAAGTGCATCGTTTTGACAAGCGATTCCTGGAATGGGATGGCGATCCCAACGAACTGCCCACCCGTGACAAGCGCTTTATCTGGGTGAACAACTATGCCCGCTGGCGCATCACCGATCCGTTGCTGTTTTTCCAGCGTCTGCACAACGAACGGGGTGCTTACACGCGTTTGGACGACATCATTGACGGTGAAACCCGCAACGCCATCGCCAAGTACGATCTGGTTGAGCTGGTGCGTGTGACCAACCGTCAGCCCGATGCCGTGGAAGCCAACAGCAACGAGCAGACTATCATTTTGGAGGACATCGAATTTGGACGCTCCAAGATCAGGAAAGAGATTCTTGCCAAATCCCAATCTCGTACGTCTGATCTGGGCATCGAAATTCTGGATGTGGAATTCAAACGCATCAACTACGTGACCGATGTGCAGCGCAAGGTTTACGAGCGCATGGTTTCCGAACGTGTGCGTATTGCCGATCGTTTCCGCAGTGAGGGTGAAGGCGAGGCCTTCCGCATTCGTGGTGAGAAGGATCGCGAACTGCTGCGTATTCGTTCCGAGGCTTATAAAAAGGCCCAGGAGATCAAGGGTAGCGCCGACGCCGAAGCCACGAATATTTATGCCGCGGCCTACAACGGTTCTGCCGAAACACGGTCATTCTATGAGTTCCTTAAAACCATGGAGTCTTACAAGGCCAGCATGGACCAGGGCAGCACGCTGGTGCTTTCCACCGAGTCCGACTTCTATCGCTATCTGAAAGGTAGTGACGGGCAATAGTGTACCGGTCCGGGTCGCTCATGAGGGCGGCCCGGGCCATGGTTTTTTCCGGAGAAAAAATGCCACTGATGAAAGATTTGTTTCGCTTAGCGCATGCCCCCCGGGGGGCATTTTTGTTGGTGCTGATGGTGTTGGCTTCCGCGATGGCCTCAGCTGCGGAGATCCCTGATTTCGAGACCATCGCCAGGAGTTTTGAAGAGGAAACCATTGCTGATCGGCGGTGGTTGCACGAAAACCCCGAGCTCTCCAACCGGGAAACCAAAACCCAGGCCTACTTGAGCCGGTCTTTGGCTGAAATACCAGGTATCACCTTTGTTGATGGTGATTGGGGCACGGGACTGGTGGCCAAGCTGCATGGTGGAAAACCCGGCCCGCTGGTGGCCTGGCGGGCAGATATCGACGCTTTGCCTATCACCGAAGACACGGACCTTCCGTATCGTTCCACCTGCCGTGATACTCTGCGCGGTGGACGCTCCGTAGGGGTGATGCACGCCTGCGGTCATGATCTGCACATGAGCATTGCACTGGGGGCCATCCGGACTTTGTCCGCGGTGCGCGACCAAATGCCCGGCACCCTGCTGATTATTTTCCAGCCTGCGGAAGAAACCGGTGATGGTGCCCATGATATGCTGGCTGCAGGTCTCTTCAGCGGCGAAAACAAACCGCGTTGTGTGCTGGCCTTTCACGACCATCCGACCATTGCTTACGGACAGGTGGGCAGCTGCTCCGGCTGGTCCACTGCCAATGTGGATGGCTTCCGGCTGACGGTCAAAGGCCGTGGCGGGCACGGAGCTTATCCGCACCGCAGCATCGATCCGGTTTCTCTGGCGGCAAAAATGGTTTTGGCGTTCAACGACATTGTGGCCCGGGAAATTGATGTGAATCATCATGCGGTGATTTCCGTGGGGCGCATTGAAGGCGGAGCCAAGGGCAACGTCATTCCCCATGAGGTTCGTCTGGAGGCTACCGTGCGCACCCATGACGATGAAACCCGTCAGGCGGTGCGCTCCAAGGTTGAGCGAGTGGTCAGCAGTCTGGCCCAGTCGGTGGGCGCGCCGGAGCCTGGTTTGGAATATTACTTTGGCACTCCCGCCGGTTATAATAATCCTGAGTTGGTGGAGCAGGCGCGGACGGTTTTCCGGCGTGTTCTGGGGCCCGAGAATTCTATTACTTATCCACCGGGCATGGGCGGCGAAGATTTTTCCCGCTATGGTCAGGTTGTGCCGGGATTCCAGTTTCGCATTGGTGTGGCGCCTCCCGGGCAGGAAAATACCATGTCTCTGCACAGTCCCCAGTTCAACGCGGATGAGCGGGCGGTGGGCTTGGGCATGAGGCTGGTGGCGGAGGTTCTCTGGGACCAGTTGAACCGATAAAAAAAGGCTCCCGAGGGAGCCTTCTTTATTTTCTGCAGCGACCTCTAGGGTTGAATCCCATTCTGCCGCAACCAGTCATAAGCCATCTGGAAGATGTCGGTGCTGGTGCGCAATCCCAACTTCTTCTTGATGTGTGAACGGTGCACTTCCACGGTGCGCGGGCTGATGTTCATGATCTGGGCGATCTCTGAGATTTCTTTCCCCTGGCCAGTCAATTGGAACAGTTCCAGCTCACGGTTGCTCAACGCGTCCACGGGGTTGGATCCGGAAGCTGCTTTGCCGGCTCCCAGTTGTTCCACCGTGGCCTGGGTCATGGTGGGGCTCAAATAGGTCTGGCCACTGAGCACGCAACGGATGGCTTCGAGGATTTTCTCGGTGCCTTCCTGCTTCATGATATAACCCTTGGCTCC
>JAOZJV010000040.1 GCA_029935695.1 Candidatus Krumholzibacteriia bacterium
GTCGCATCGACAAATGGACCTTCTCCACCAATGGGGTTTCCATTACCGGACGTTTTGGAATTCCGACCATTGGTTTTGGACCGGGCAAAGAAGCCCAGGCCCACGCACCCAACGAAGTGACCTGGAAACAGGATCTTGTCAATTGTGCCGCTCTCTATGCCGCACTGCCCAAAGTGTATCTGAGTAAAAAATGAGGGAAGAAATGAAAGATACGGTTGTTGTTGCAGTAGGTGGTAATTCCATCATTCGTGACGAGGCCCATAAGACAGTGGCCGACCAGTACGATTCCGTTGCCGAAACCTGCAAACATTTGGCCGATATTGTTGAAGCCGGTTTTCGGCTGGTCATTTGCCACGGTAATGGGCCCCAGGTTGGTTTCATCCTGAGGCGTTCAGCCATTGCATTCGACGCGGCCGGTCTGCACGAAGTGCCCCTGTCCAGTTGCGTGGCCGATACGCAGGGAGCCATCGGGTTCCAAATCCAGCAAGCGCTGGAAATTGAACTGCGATCGCGGGGCATTCACAAAAAAACCGCCACCATCGTCACAAGGGTGGTGGTGGATGCGGAAGATTCCGGTTTTCAGAATCCCACCAAACCCATTGGTTCGTTCTTCTCCAGGGAAAAGATGGAGCAGATGCAGCAGAACTACCCCGACTGGAAATTCGTTGAGGATTCCGGCCGGGGCTTCCGCCGTGTTGTGGCTTCTCCGGTGCCCGAAGAAATCGTGGAACTGGATGTCATCACCGACATGGTGGATCGGGACTACATCGTCATTGCCTGTGGTGGTGGCGGCATTCCTGTGGTTCGTTGCGAGAACGGTTTTGATGCCGTGGACGCGGTGATCGACAAGGACCTGGCTTCTGCCCTGCTGTCCGAAAAGATCAAAGCAAAACGTTTCATCATTTCCACCGGGGTTCAGCACGTATGCTTGAATTTTGGTCAGGAAAATGAAAAAAAGCTGGAAGAACTTGGTATTGATGAATTGAAGCAGTACGTCAAAGAAGGTCATTTTGCTGCGGGGAGCATGCTGCCCAAGATCGAAGCGGCCATTGATTTTATTGAAAAAGGTGGCGAAGAAGTCATCATCACCGCGCCGGAATATCTCAAAGACGCGGTGGCGCACAAAACCGGCACGATCGTGACCAAGTGAACTTAAGGAGTTTGCCATGAGCAAAATTTTTACCAATGAATTGATTAAAAAACTGAGTTTGCTGAACACCGAGAAAATGTATCTCAACGACTTTCTGCACACCTGGGATAAAACGGATCAGGAACTGTCGGCCATCTACACCGTGGCGACTATTCTGGAAGAAATGCGGAAAGACAACATCTCGCCCAAGGTTTTTGACAGCGGCCTGGGCATTTCCCTTTTCCGGGACAACTCCACCCGCACGCGGTTCAGTTTTGCCAGCGCCTGCAACCTGCTGGGCCTCGAAGTGCAGGATCTGGACGAAGGAAAATCACAGGTGGCTCATGGTGAAACCGTGCGCGAAACCGCCAACATGGTTTCGTTCATGGCCGACATCATCGGTATCCGGGATGACATGTACATTGGCAAGGGCCACGCCTACATGAAGGAAGTGGCGGAGTCCATTGAAGCAGGTCATCAGGAAGGTGTACTGGAGCAACGTCCCACCGTGGTGAACCTGCAATGTGATGTGGATCATCCAACGCAGTCCATGTCCGACATGCTGCACATCATCAATACATTTGGTGGCGTAGAGAACTTGAAGGGCAAGAAAATTGCCATGACCTGGGCTTATTCGCCTTCCTACGGCAAACCTCTTTCGGTGCCCCAGGGTATCATCGGCCTGATGACACGATTCGGCATGGATGTATCTCTGGCTCATCCCGAAGGGTACGAAGTGATGCCCGAGGTGGAAGAGATTGCCAGACTCAATGCCCAGGCAAGCGGCGGTTCCTTTACCAAGGCCGCCAGCATGGCTGATGCCTTTGCCGATGCAGACATCGTTTACCCCAAAAGCTGGGCACCGTTTGTGGCCATGGAAAAACGGACCGAGCTGTACGGCAATGGTGACGACGCCGGCATCAAGGCCCTGGAAAAAGAACTTCTGGCCCAGAATGCCCTGCACAAGGATTGGGAATGCACCGAAGATCTCATGACCAAAACAAAAAACGGCAAAGCCCTGTATATGCACTGCCTCCCCGCTGACATCACGGGTGTTTCCTGTGATGAGGGTGAAGTGGCCGCATCGGTATTTGACCGGTACCGCGTGCCTCTGTACAAAGAGGCCAGTTACAAGCCATACATCATCGCGGCCATGATTTTCCTGAGCAAATTCAAGAAC
Source organism: Candidatus Krumholzibacteriia bacterium (assembly GCA_029935695.1). Classification (GTDB taxonomy): domain Bacteria; phylum Krumholzibacteriota; class Krumholzibacteriia; order LZORAL124-64-63; family LZORAL124-64-63; genus LZORAL124-64-63. Next base: position 2,310 of record JAOZJV010000040.1, read on the forward strand.
CCGTCAGACACGTTCAAGACTTTGATGGACCAGGAAACAAGTCGCATTTTGTAGGGTTTCATAAAATATGATACTATCGAGGTCTGAAATGTAATTGGGTTGAAAACACAAACAGGCAGGTGGGTCATGATTAGATTTTCACTGAACGGCCAGGACATAGAGTACACCGGAAACCCGGAAGCAACCTTGCTTCAGTGGCTGCGGTGCGAGACGGAAGTGAAAAGCGTCAAGGACGGATGCTCTGGTCAGGGAACCTGCGGAGCCTGCATTGTTGAACTCAATGGCAAACCCAGCCTGGCTTGCTGCAAAAAAATGGGCAAGCTGGAAAATGCAAATATTACCACACTGGAAGGCATGCCTGAATTAACCCGGCGTGTCCTGGGTGAGGCCTTTGTGGCTTCGGGAGCCGTCCAGTGTGGTTTTTGCAGCCCGGGTATGCTCACCCGCACCAAGCTGCTTCTGGACAAGAACCCCAATCCCACCCGCGAAGAAGTCACCAAAAAAATCAAATCCCACCTGTGTCGCTGCACCGGGTACATCAAGATTGTCGATGCGATCATGATGGCCTCTGAAGCATTGCGCGAGGGAACGGACCTTGTTTTCGACGGAGGGTTGATGGGGTCTTCGCCTCCGAAGCTGCAGGCCTTTGAGCGTGCGGTGGGCGAACCTCTCTTTATTGGTGGCATGAAGTTCGATAACCTGCTTCACGGAGCCCTTCACTTCAGCGAGCATCCCCGGGCCAGGATTATTCGAATCGATACATCCAAAGCGGAAGCCTATGAAGGTGTGGTCCGTGTTTTCACGGCCAAAGACGTTCCTGGCAATCGCACAGTGGGTATCGTTGTCAACGATTGGGATATGTACATCGCCGAAGGTGAAATCACCCGGTACATCGGTGATGTTCTGGCCATGGTTGTGGCCGAGACCAAAAGCATTTCCCGTGAAGCTGCTGCTTTGATCGAAGTGGAATATGAAGTTCTCGAACCAGTGGTCACCGTCGAGCAGGCTCTCGAAGGTGACATCAAGGTTCACGAAAGTGGCAACCTTCTCCAGGAAACGACCATCTGTTACGGTGAAAATGTAGATGACGTTTTTGCCAAATCCAAATACGTGGTGAGCGATACTTTCAAGACCCAGGTTATTGAACATGCTTTCATGGAACTGGAAAACTCGGTGGCCCAATACGAAGACGGGCGCCTGACTGTTTATTCTCAGGGCCAGGGTATTTACGAGGACAGACATCAGATATCTGAGATGCTGGGCCTGGAAATCAAAGACGTCAACGTCAAACTGGTGCCCGCCGGCGGTGCTTTTGGCGGCAAGGAAGACCTTTCGGTTCAGGGGCATGCCGCTTTGGCTGCCTTCCACCTGAAGAACGCCGTCAAGGTGAAGCTGGATCGAACAGAATCCATGCAGATGCATCCCAAACGGCATCCCATGTTCATGGATTACAAACTGGGTTGTGATGCCGACGGAAAATTCACCGCCCTGCACGCGCGCATTCTGGGTGACACCGGTGCTTATGCTTCGGTGGGTGGACCGGTCATGGAACGCGCCGCCACTCATGCCGGTGGTGCCTACCATATCCCCAACATTGATGTCAAATCCAAGGCCGTTTACACCAACAACATTGTCTGTGGTGCCATGCGTGGGTTTGGTGTGAATCAGGTCACCTTTGCCATTGAGGGTTTGATTGATGAACTCTGCGAAACCGCTGGTTTCGATCGCTGGGAAATTCGCTACAAGAACGCCCTGGACAAGGGTCTGAAAACCACCAGTGGTCATAAATTGCGCAAAGAAGTGGGTCTTAAAAAGACACTGGAGCTGGTCAAGAAAGACTATGACAGTGGTAACGTGACGGGTCTGGCCTGCGCCATCAAGAACTGCGGAATTGGTAATGGAGTACCAGAGCTGAGTGAAGCGCGTATTGAAATCCTGGCTGACGAGCAGATCAAACTGTATCACGGCTGGAGCGAAATGGGGCAGGGTATTGACACCGTGGCCCAGCAGATGTTGAGCGAATACATCGGTCTGGATTCCATTTCCAAAATTGAAGTCATCGTCAACACGGCCAGCGAAACCAAGGCAGGTAATACCACGGCCAGCCGGGGAACCTTCCTGGTGGGCAAGGCGGTGCTCGCTGCCGCTGAAGACCTGAAGAAGGATCTTGAGATGCACAGCCTGCGTGAACTGGCAGGCAAGAGCTATGACGGATCCTATCTGTGTGACTGGACCACATCACCGGATTTTGATGGCGAAGTCATCAGTCACTTTGCTTACAGCTTTGCCACCCAGCTGGTATCCCTTTCCGATGAAGGAAAAATCACCAAGGTGACGGCGGCCCATGACAGCGGTATTGTCGTCAACCCCAAGCTTTACGAAGGCCAAATTGAAGGTGGCGTCGTCATGGGACTGGGGTATGCCCTGAGTGAAGAGTTGGTGTTGGAGGGGGGCAAGATTGCCGACCCGAGATTCAGAAGTCTGGGGTTGCTGCGCTCTACGGATGTGCCTGAAATTGAAGTCCTCCCTGTGGAAATCTTCGACACCGATGCTCCTTTCGGGGCCAAGGGTGTGGGTGAAATCTGCTGTATTCCAACGGCAGCCGCAGCGGCTGGGGCCTACCGCAAATTTGACGGAAAAAAACGGTGCGTCCTGCCCATCGACCCATTGGAGAAATAGTCACTTGAAACTCTACTGAAAGAGGAATCATGTCGCTCTATCTGAGAAATGCCCGGTTCATTGACTGGCAAACCCTGAAGATCAGGTCCACCCATATCAAGGTGGATGAGGGGGCGTCCGGAGGTATTTCTTTTATGGACACTCTTGGTGATATGGGTGGGGATGATCGAGTCATAGACTGCAAGGGGCAATTTGTCACCAAAGCCTTTGGTTGCGGGCATCATCACATCTATTCCACCCTGGCGCGGGGCATGCCGGCACCCAGGAAAATCCCCACCAATTTCCAGGAAATCCTGACCTACATCTGGTGGCATGTGGACAAGTGTCTGGACAAGGACATGATCGAGGCCAGCGCCCTTGCCTCGGCTCTCTACTGTGCCAAAAACGGCATCACCTTCATCATTGATCACCATGCTTCTCCTTTCCATATCGAAGGCTCCCTTGCTACCATCGCTGGCGCATTTGATAAAGTCGGCGTCTCGCACTTGCTGTGTTATGAGCTTTCTGACCGGGACGGCAGTGAAATCAGTGAAGCCGGTCTGGTGGAGCATGAAAACTTTCTGAGCGGCGGCGGCCAGGGCCATGTGGGGTTGCACGCATCGTTCACGGTGGGCGATGATCTGCTTGGCAAGGCGGTTGAACTGGCTCGCAAACACGGAACCGGATTGCATGTTCATGTGGCTGAAGATAAAGCAGATCAGGTGGCGTGTCTGAAAGATCACAACAAGCGCGTGGTCAAAAGGTTGTTTGATGCGGGTGGATTGGATATGCCCCAGACCATTCTGGGTCACTGCATCCATCTGGATGATGAAGAAAAAGAAATTATTCGCTCCACCGGAGCATGGGTTGTTCAGAATACCGAAAGCAATCTGAATAACAATGTGGGCCTGGCCAATTACACCCAGATTTCCGAAAAAATCATGCTGGGCACCGATGGCATGCACTGCGACATGTTGCGCAGCGCCAAAGCAGCCTTCCTGTCGGGACAACCCGTGGAGGGTCTGGGTATGGACACGACCTACACCCGGTTCCGGAATGTGCATCGTTTCATCGAGAGTGGCGGATTCAAAGGGGACACCGACAACAACCTGGTGATTCTGGACTATGATACACCCACGGAACTGACCGATGAGAACTTCATCGGACACTTCATCTACGGCCTCAATTCATCCCATGTGCAAACAGTTGTGGCCCAGGGAAAGGTCATTGTTGAAGACCGTGTGCTGAAAACAGCCGATGAAACGGAAATTCTTTCCTATGCCCGACAGCAGGGCGACAGGCTTTGGGATAAAATGAAATAACTGAAATCGTTGCATTAAGAGAACCACCATTATGGAGGAAAATGATGAGTAGCGACCTGTTCACCTGTACTTCTTTGGAATCACTCTTTAAGTGGATTTTTGAATATGATCGCAATGGACAGATTCTGGGCATTTCCAAGGATCTCTTTTATCTGCCTGGCAGTGCAGATCCCTTCACCATGAAACGCTACGGCCAAACCCTGGAAACTCCTCTCGGGTTGGCAGCCGGCCCCCATACCCAGCTTTCCCAAAATATCATATCCGCCTGGCTGACCGGTGGCCGGTACATGGAACTGAAAACGGTTCAGGTGCTGGATGAGTTGGATGTCACCAAACCCTGCATTGACATGGGCGATGAAGGCTACAACTGCGAGTGGTCCCAGGAACTCAAACTGCACGAGTCTTTTGATGAATACCTGAATGCCTGGATCATGCTGCATGTGCTCAGAGACAAGTTTAATCTGGATGCCGGTGAGAGCGGCTTCATTTTCAACATGAGTGTGGGCTACAACCTTGAAGGAATCATGAGTCCCACTGTTCAGAGTTTCCTCAATAACATGGCCGATTGCACCGAGCTGCGGGATCAGAAAGTGGAGGAGATTGCCAAGTTTTATCCGCGCATCAAAGAGCTGGATATTCCGGCGGAAATTACCCGGAATATTACAATTTCCACCATGCATGGTTGTCCTCCGGCCGAAACCGAAAAAATTGGCCGCTATTTCATTGAAGATCGGAAACTCGACACCACCATCAAATTGAACCCCACTCTTTTGGGAGCTGAAAAGCTTCGGGAAATTCTCAACGTCAATCTGGGATTCGATACGGTGGTGCCCGATCTTGCCTTCGAGCACGATCTCGAATATGAAGCCGGTGTGGCGTTGATCAAATCCCTCCTTGAAAGCGCCAAAAAGGCGGGCGTGACTTTCAATCTCAAGCTGACCAATACTCTGGAAACCACCAATGTGCGGCAGAATCTGCCCAAGCATGAAGAAATGGTATACATGAGTGGACGCGCCCTGCATCCCATCAGCATTAATCTGGCAGCCAGGCTTCAGAAGGAATTTGGCGGCAAACTGGATATCTCTTTCTCCGGTGGTGCCGATTGTTTCAATATTTCCGATGTGCTGAAATGCGGTTTGATGCCTGTGACCATTTGCTCGGATGTTTTGAAGCCGGGAGGGTATGGGCGCATCAGCCAGTACCTGGAAAATATTGAAGCGGATTTCGCCAAAGTTGGTGCTGCTAATATTACCGAATACATGCTCAAAACATCCGGCAAGGACACCATCGAAGAGGCTATTGTCGCGAACCTTACCAGCTATGCGGAAGAGGTCACCGGGAAGGCTTATTACAACAAAACGGAATACCCCTACGAATCGGTCAAGACGGCCCGGACCCTTGAGTTTTTCGACTGCGCGGCGGCTCCCTGCATGAGCGAATGCCCTGCCGGACAGGAAATTCCCCGCTATCTGAACTATGTGGCCACCGGCGATCTTGATAAGGCCTTCCAGACCGTGCTGGCCACCAACCCGTTTCCCAATGTGCAGGGTGTTGTGTGCGATCACATGTGCCAGTCCAAATGCACCCGGATCAACTATGAAAAACCCTTGCTCATCAGGGAAGTCAAACGGTACATCGCCGATAAATTCGAGCGCGATCTGCCCAAGCCGGATGCTGCCAACGGGGTGAAAGTTGCCATCATTGGTGGCGGACCGTCCGGTTTGTCCTGTGCCCACTTCCTGGCCTTGTCCGGATACGATATTGACCTCTATGAAGCCAAGGGATTTCTGGGAGGAATGGCTGCTGATGGGATCCCGGTTTTCCGGTTGGATGACGATCGCCTGAAAAAGGATATCGACGGCATCATCGCCCTGGGAGTCAAAACGCATCTCAATACGCGGATCACCAGGGACAAGTTCGAAGAAATCAGATCGGGCAGCGACTATGTGTACATTGCCGTTGGCGCCCAGGAAAGCACGCCCCTGAATATTACAAATATCGACAGTGATGGCGTTTTTGATCAGCTGGGTTTCCTCAGCAAGGTGCGCAAAAATGAAGCTATTCCAGCAGCCGAAAAAATCATTGTCATCGGAGCGGGCAATTCAGCCATGGATGCAGCCAGAACGGCCCAGCGACTGGTGGGCTCTGATGGTGAAGTGACCATTGTATACCGGCGAACCAGAAGAGAAATGCCGTGCGACCCGGAAGAAGTGCGCGGAGCGTTGGAAGAGGGAATTCAGCTCATCGAGTTGGCCGCTCCCGAATCCATCGTTGCTGAAAACGGGAAGGTCAAGGGTCTGATGGTCAGCAGGATGAAGCTGGGCCAGCCCGATGAAAGTGGCCGGGCCAGGCCCATCAAAATTGAAGATTCCGAATACGTGATCGATGCGGATATTGTAATTCCCGCCATCGGTCAAAAGGTTGTTCTGGATTTCCTTCCCCAGGAGTCCATGACCGTCAATGACAAAACCCACGAAACGGAACTGGAAAATGTTTTTGCCGGGGGCGACGCGTTCAGGGGGGCATCCAGCTTGATCAACGCCATTGGCGACGGTCAAAAAGTGGCCGTGGAAATTGTCAGAAGAGCAGGCAGGGAACATCTGCAATTCAATTCACCGGAAGATGTCCGGAATGTGAATCTGGACCAGTTGCAAGTGCTGCAGGCCCGGCGTAATTTTGGCTCCGGCCTTTCGGAAGTGGCGCCGGATGAAAGGATCAATTTCGACCTTTTCATGAGCACCCTCAGTGATGATGAAGCGACCCGGGAAGCGGCAAGATGTTTACAGTGCGATCTGGTTTGCAATGTGTGCACCACCGTTTGTCCCAACAGAAGTAATATGTATTACCAGATGGACCCTGTGGTCATGCCAGTTGAAAGGGCCACCCTGGTCGGTGGATCCGTGGAGATCATTCAGGAACAGACGGTTGAAATCAATCAGCCGTATCAGATCATAAATATCGGTGATTATTGTAATGAGTGCGGCAACTGCACCACATTCTGTCCCTCCGCCGGCCAGCCGTTCAAGGACAAGCCGAAATTTCACCTCACTGAAGAGAGCTTCAACAACGCCGAATTTGGTTTCTACTTCTGTGATTCTTCAAGCATGAAAATTAAAACTGATTCAGGAATTGCCATGTTGAAAACCGATGGTGGCAAATTCCACTACGAAGATGAAGACATAACAGCCGTTCTGGATTCCGGCAGCCTTCATGCTGAACAAGTGGCGTTCAAGCATGAGGGGTGTGATACCAGGGTTCTTCATTCCATCGCTCAGTTCGTTGTGCTGTACAAGAATGTTCGCCCAACAACTCCTTTCGCCAAACTTGAAATGGAAATGCACTGAGCCGAGCCAACCAAATCCATGGGATCTGATGATGCCAATGAAGAAAGGAGTCCGCCGAGCAAAAAACAAAACAGCAAAGTTCTTAAATGCATGTGTTATGCGTTACTAAAATGTAACCACTTCAGGAGGCAGTTCATGGCTAACGAACAATCAGTTAACCAGCAAAATTCAGAAATCGTCTATGGTTTGTATGATAAACCACCTTTTGGCGAATCATTGTTTGCAGCAGTGCAGCATTTTCTTGCCATCATTGTGGGTATCATGACGCCTCCTTTGATTATTGGTAATGCGCTGGGCTTTTCTGGAGAAACAACAGCTTATCTCATCAGTATGTCCCTCTTTGTGTCCGGTGTTGCCACCTTTATCCAGTGCAAAAGATTCGGCCCCGTGGGATCCGGTCTTCTGAGTATTCAGGGCACCAGCTTTGCATTCCTGGGCACGATCATTGCCATTGGATTTGATTTGAAAGGCAAGGGCCTGGATGACAATGCCGTTCTGGCCACTATCTTTGGTGTCACTTTTGCGGCCTCTTTTGTTGAAATGGCCCTCAGCCGTTTCTTGCCCTACTTGCGAAAGGTCATCACGCCTCTGGTCAGTGGTATTGTTGTGACCCTGATCGGGCTTTCGCTGATCAAGGTTGGGATTTCCGATTTGGGTGGTGGCGTTTGGCTGCTGAATAACAAGCCGGAATTTTTTGCGAGCCCCACCAATCTCGGCCTTGGATTCACCGTGTTGGGAATCATCGTATTTCTCAATCGGTCTAAAAACAGGCATTTGCGTATGGGGGCCATTGTCGTTGGTCTTGTGGTGGGTTATGCCATTGCAGCTTCCATGGGCCTGGTCAAATTTGAAAAGTTGGATTCTGCGCCTTTATTCGCTGCACCTATCCCGTTCAAGTTCGGGATGTGGGGTTTTGACATCGGTGCCTTTATTCCGTTGGCATTTCTTTTCCTGATCACTGCGGTGGAGACGATTGGTGACCTGACAGCCACCTCCATGATCTCCAAGCAGCCCATTGAAGGCGAAAAGTACTTGAAAACCATGCAGCGCGGGGTGCTGGGTGATGGTATCAACTCTGCCCTTGCCTCCTTATTCAACAGCTTTCCCAATACGACTTTCAGTCAGAATAACGGTGTTATTCAGATGACTGGTGTGGCCAGCCGCTATGTTGGTTTCTTTATTGCCGCTTTGTTGGTGATATGCGGCCTCGTTCCCTGGTTTGCAACTTTGTTCAGCATCATCCCCAACTCCGTATTGGGTGGGGCGACCATCCTGATGTTCGGTACCGTTGCTGCCGCTGGTATCAAAATTATCGCCAGCAGCACCATCAATCGCCGGGGCATGATGATTATTGCCATTTCCATGGGACTTGGACTGGGTGTGGCCTTTGTGCCTGAAATCCTTTCCCCTTTCCCAAAAATCATCAAGAGTGTTTTCAGCTCTTCCATCACCACTGGTGGTTTGACTGCGATCATTTGCAACGCTATTCTTCCCCGGACGGAAGCGACGCTTGCACCTGTTGGCGACAAGCCCGATGTGATCGATGCCTAGTGTGAATGTATAAATCATAGGGCTCCCGTTTCGGCGGGAGCCTTGTGCCATCGGAGGGTATGATGGTAGACCAGTCTGAGTTCGACAAATTGCGAGTTAATCTGACTGAAACAGAACAAAGTATTATTGAATCCTACAAGAGTATTGTTGATGGTATTGCCTTGTTCATGGGGCATCATTGTGAAGTGGCTTTGCACAGTCTGGAAAATCCTGAACAGGCTATCGTGAAAATAACAAACCGTCACCACACCAACAGGGATGTGGGGGGGGCTTTGACCGAACATGGTGTTCAGTTGCTTTTGGAATATAAGGAAAAAAAGGAACCCCAGACCTCCTGTTACACCACCATGAGTTCCAAAGGTGAACCCATGCGCTCAGTTTTCACTGTCATCACCAACGATGATGAACCTATTGGTTTGCTGGGCATCAATTTCAACATGAAGGTGCCTCTTTCCGAATTTATTTCCACCTTCAGTTTGTTCAATAATTGCGCTCAACAGGAGAGTCCGGTTTCTGCCCCGCCATTAAGCAACAGCATTGAAGATCTTGTCCACAATGCCGTCAACAAGGTTGTTAATAGAATCAGCACGGAACCCAATATTCCCAATCATGAGAAGAACAAATACATTGTTTTTGGTCTGCATGAAAACGGCATCTTTGATATCAAAGGTTCTGTTATGCTGGTGGCCGAAGAGCTCCACTTGTCGAAGTTCACGATTTACAGTTACATCCGAGAACTAAAAGAAAAAAATAACGGAGGGGGAGAGTCCACTTCAACCCGCAAAGGCAAATCGAGGTAAGTCATGGATTTCAAATATGAATGTTCCCAGTGTGGTGCCGAGTATGAAATTGTTCCCGAGCTCATGGTGTGTCCCAGTTGCTCAGCAAAACAGCTTGAAGACGAACCTGTAAGGGGCATTCTGGAAGTGAAACTCACCGGCAGCGCGAAAGCGGATTTTTCCACCTTCGATCTGCTGCCGGTCGAAGAAGAATATTTCCCTCCCATCCCTGTTGGAAATACTCCGTTGTGGCAACCCGAAAATATCCGGCTGAAAACGGGTTTCCCCCATTTGTATATTAAAGATGATGGCGTGAATCCCACTTTTTCCTTTAAGGACCGGGCTTCTTATCTGGTTTCCGCTTTCGCCAAAAAATTTGGTATTAATGAGATTGTTTTGGCATCGACAGGGAACGCTGGTTCTTCCATGGCAGGAGTCGGCGCAGCTGCGGGGCAGGATATCACTATTTTCCTACCCGAAAATGCACCGGAAGCCAAGATTT
>JAOZJV010000503.1 GCA_029935695.1 Candidatus Krumholzibacteriia bacterium
CCGTTCTTCAGCCCCGGCAATGCGCTGGCAGAATTCCTGACCTGTTTCGCACACCTCAAGAGATTCCCACAGCCGCAGGGAGACCGGGCGCTCATCCAGACTGAAACCCAGTTCTGCCATGCGATCGACAATCAGCTGGTAGTGCTTGATCTCTTCGGGCACCAGCCGCATCCAGTCATCGCGCAAGGCCTGGGGAACATCCTGAAATTTTTCGGCAGCCCACCCGAAAGCAAAGATGGCCTGCTTTTCGGCAAAAGCGGCGGTGCGCATGCGATCGGCCAGACCACCAGGCGTATCAATGGGCCTGGGTTTGGGCTGGCGCTGGCCTGGATGGCAAAGAATGAAGGGTTCGTGATTCATGGCTTAACCATAACACTTTAAAGGATGGATGAAAAGAAACGGCCCTGCCAGTAATGACAGGGCCGATGCGTTTTCAAACCGTGGCTCTTCTAGAAGAAGTTGTAACCGACGGTGAGCTTGAAATCGGGAGAATTGGCCAGACCAATCTTGCCTTCCAGCAAGAGGATCTTGCCGTTGCTCATCTCCAGGCGGTAATTGCCCAAAGCGCTCAGACCGATATCAGTACTGGAAGAATCAAAATCTTCATAACCGGGAATATCACTGAGACCACCATCATCCCAGCTGGTATGAATAATACCCAATTCTCCACCAACACCCCAGGGAGTGTCTTCAAAATCATAAATCAGATCGCCATTGAAACACATGGTGGTCAGGTCATTTCCGAACCCGATTTCAATGTTGGGTACCAGGCGCATCGGCCCCACAAGTTTCCCCAGGTCCATGTGTGCACCCAGAAAGAACTGATCCGGACTGATTGAATAGCCAGCACGAGCTCCGATATCCAAACTTTTACTTTCAGCTTCACCTTCGGCGAAAGCAAAAGACGCCACCATGCTGAGCACCAAAGTAAAAATCACAATCTTCTTCTTCATCAACACACTCCCTTGAACGAGTATAAGACCGTGCCGGGAATAATCCCAACAAGCAAGAACAGCCCTTATTTTTCGCCAGGCTGCTCTTCCTGGTCTTTTTTTTGTTTTTCGAGCAGGGCCTCAGGCGGCCCTCCAAACTTTTCGACCGTCCCTTGAATAACTTTAAAATAAACCGGTGTCAACAAAACCATGCCGATGGTGCCCACCAGCATGCCGCCAAATACAGCCGCCCCGAGGGAAACCCGGCTGGCTGCCCCGGCACCACTGGCAATCACCAGAGGGATCACACCGAGGATGAAAGAGAAGGCTGTCATGAGAATGGCCCGGAAGCGCAACTCGGCAGCGCTGAGGGCCGCCTCTGTAACACTCATGCCTTCCTCGCGGTTGACTTTCGCAAACTCCACAATAAGAATGGCCGTCTTGGCCACCAGGCCGATCAGCAGCACCAACCCCACCTGAGTGTAGATGTTGTTGTCCAGTCCCATGAATTTGGTCAGCCACATGGCCCCCATGATGGCCACGGGAACGCCCATGAGCACAGCCAGGGGAATCATCCAGCTCTCATACTGGGCTACCAGAAAGAGATACACAAAAATGAAGGCCATCCCGAAAATCAAGGGGGCCAGATTACCGGCCTCCAATTGCTGGTAGGTCATGCCTGACCATTCAAACCCCATGGTGGGGGGAAGAATCTCCTTGGCCAGACGTTCCATCTCTGCAATCTGCTGACCACTGGAAACTCCCGGCATTCCCATGCCGGTGATCTGACTCTTGGGATACATATTGAAACGACCAATGAACAGCGGCCCAACCGTGTCCCGAACTGCTGCAAAAGCACCGAGGGGAATCATGGATCCCAGGTTGTTGCGAATTTCGATGCGCTCGATATCTGAGGGCTTGCTCCGGTACTTGTCTTCAGCCTGGGCCATCACTTTCCAGGTGCGGCCAAAGAGATTGAAATCGTTCACGTAACTGGTTCCCAGATAGGTGGACAGACTGCCGAAGACCTCGTTCATGTTCACATGATAAGCCTGGGCCTTGACCCGGTCGATTTCCAGATAAAGCATGGGCACCGTAGCGCGGATGTTCTGGTTCATGCGGGTCAGAACTCCACCCTGATTGGCGGCAATAACTATATCCTGGGCCGACTGTTGAAGCTGCATCACGCCTGCTCCACCACGATCCTGAAGCTCGAAGCTGAAACCGCCGGCACTGCCCAGGCCCATGATGGGCGGTGGCAGGAAGCTGAACACCAGGGCCTCCTGGATGGCGAACATCTGAGGCTTCAATCTTTCCATGATGCGGTCGATGTGCAGCTCGGCAGGGCGCTCACTCCAGTTGTCCAACGTGACGATGAACATGGCCGCGTTGGGCGACTGCACTCCGTCAAGCATGGAATATCCGCCCACGGTGAGGAACTTGTCCACCCCCGGTGTTGCCGTCAGCAAAGCGTTGATCTTATCAGTCACCACATTGGTCCGATCCAGTGACGAACCATCGGGAAGAGAAGCGTTGATAAAGAAATAGCCTTGATCCTCATCAGGCAGGAAGCCACCGGGAACACTGGCGGTCCCCACATACGCCAGCACCATCAGCCCGGCAAAGAGCAGCATGGCCAATCCTGATTTCCTCAACAACAAAGCCACAACACCTTTATAACTGGCGGTGCTTTTCTCGAACATTTCATCGAATTTCCGGAAGAAAATCCATTTCTTTTTGCTGGGGTCTGCCGGCTTAAGCAGCAGACGGCAAAGGGCCGGACTCAAAGTCAGTGCATTGACCGATGAGAAAATAGTGGCAATGGAAATAGTGATGGCGAACTGCTTATAAAGTAGTCCAGTCAATCCGGGCATCATCAATGTGGGAACGAACACAGCCATCAGCACAGCGGTGGAGGCCAGCACCGGACCGGTGATTTCCAACATGCCCTCGGAGACTGCTTTCCTGCTGTCCCAACCTTTCTCGGCCATCAGACGAACAGTATTTTCAGTAACCAGGATGGCATCATCAACCACAATACCAATAACCAGAATCAACCCGAACAGTGTCAGGTTGTTGATGGACATGCCCAAACTCAGAAGCACCGCAAAGGTACCAATGAGGGAAACCGGAATGGTGATGGCAGGAATCAGGGTGGTGCGCCAGTCCTGCAGAAAAACCCACACCACGAAAATGACCAGGATAATGGCCACAATCAAAGTATTGATCACCTCGGCAATGGAAGCGGTGATGTAATCCGTGGCA
>JAOZJV010000504.1 GCA_029935695.1 Candidatus Krumholzibacteriia bacterium
GGCAACACCTTGTCTTCAATCCCGCAACACCCACCCGAAGACTCCGGCTTGCCGTTGGTCCTGCGCATCAATGCGGGGATCATGAATCCTTTCCAGCATGAGACAGGTATCCGGCTTGAATTGCCGTCCACCATGCCCGTGGAAGTCCGCGTATTCGATCTCAGCGGACGCCTTGTCCGGCGGCTCTTCAACGGCCACCTGCCGCCCGGCAACCATCACCTTGCCTGGAACGGCAAAAATGATCAGGGACAGCGCCTGGCAAGCAGCGTCTACCTGTTGTATGTGCGAGCCGGAGTTCAAGTGGTGAAGAAGCCGGTTGTTCTGTTGCGTTGATTACCATCAGGATCCAATCAAAACAAGGAAGTGAATTGTACATGACAGGGATGATGATTCGTTCCTGATGACCCTATCAAAGGAGCATTTGACATGTATTCCAACAACCTTAGGATCTTCAGTTTTATTGCAGCCCTTCTGATTATTGCAATTCCCGTATGGGCTCAGACACCACTGGGCAACTCTTTCACCTACCAGGGACAGCTTGAGGACGGCGGAGCCGCTGTCAGCGGCAACTATAACTTTGTATTCAAACTGTTCGACAATCCTGCCGCTGGCGCCCAGGTTGGCAGTGATTTTTTGATCGATGAGTGGCCCGTCTCCGAAGGGCTGTTCACTGTAGAACTCGACTTTGGGGAGGACATTTTCACAGGCAACGCGCTCTGGCTCGAAGTGAGTGTTGAAGCAAGCGATGGCGGGGGTGGACTGACCACCTTGACTCCGCGTCAGCCCCTGACCGCAGCACCCTATGCTCTCTTCGCCCTCAACGCCCCGGGTGGTTCCGGATATTGGGCCGGCAGCGGGAACAACATCTTCAGCCTGAACAGCGGGAACGTTGGTATCGGCACAACCACCCCGACCAAGCAGCTTCATGTCCTGAGTGACAACTCCGACGCGATCTACGGCGAGAGCACTCTTCCAGGCGGCCTCGGGGTCAGTGGCAAAGCCACCAGCTTCGAAGGCGGAGGCTTTGGCGTTCGTGGTGACAGCTATGGGCCCACCGGTGGCGGCGTCATGGGTATTGCAGCCATGACCACCGGCATCAATTATGGAGTTTACGGGCAGAGCCAGAGTCAGAATGGCTACGGTGTGTACGGCCTTGCCAACAGTGCCACAGGCAACAACTGCGGTGTTCGCGGAAAGACCAACAGTGCCAATGGCTGGGCGGGTTACTTCAATGGGCGCAGTTATTTCAGCGACAGGGTGGGTATTGGAACAGAGACCCCGGAGTATCTGCTGGATGTTGCCGGCCTGTCCTTGATGAACGTTGTTGACGATGCCGGTTGGATCGGGACCAAGGGCCCAGGGGGGGCTTTCAATGCATTGATGACCCACGCCACCGGCCAACCCAATAACGGTTATATGGGCGTTGTGAACAGTGGCGGAATGCCCCAGGCAGCCATGTATGTAGAGGACTCCTACGGTGTCATGTTTGCCGATGTAAAGAACTTCCGTGTGCCGAACCCCAACCAACGGGGAACAGAAATCTGGTATGCCTGCGTCGAAGGCCCGGAAGCTGCGGCATATGTCCGGGGAACAGCTCGGCTGCTCAATGGTCGTGCGGACGTCATCTTTCCCGACCACTTCACCGCTGTGGCCGTCGCCCAGGGTATGACCGTTCAGGTGACGCCACATTCCGCCGAGTCCAAAGGGATGGCGGTTGTGGAGCGAAGCATCAATGGTTTTGTCGTCCGTGAGCTTTCCGGCGGAACAGGCACCTACGATTTTGACTACACGGTGATGGCGGTGCGCCAGGGTCATGAAGACTACCGCGTGATCCGTTCCGATACGGAGGGGTTGCCAGCCAGGTGAATTGATGATCAGGGGTTTGGCATCTCACAACAAATGAAAAGGCCCGGAGCATTTGCTCCGGGCCTTTTCCAAAACCAGTCGGCAGGGTACTAGCCTTCCAACTTCTTAAACACCTTCTTCACCTTACGCAGAGCCATGTTCAGCTCTTTCTTGGTGACAACCAAAGGCGGAGCAAAACGAATGACGTTCTCGTGGGTCTCTTTGCAGAGCATACCCTCGGCCATCAGCGCTTCGCAGTAGGGACGAGCCGGACGATCCAGCACCAGGCCAATAAACAGCCCGCGACCCCGCACCTTCTTGATGCTCTTGAACTTCATTCCCTGCAGTTGTTCCATAAACCAGGGACCCAGCTTGGCGCTGTTCTCCACCAGTTTCTCCTCAACCAGAACCTTCATGGCTTCGCGAGCCACGGCCATGCCCAGAGGGTTGCCGCCAAAGGTTGAACCATGGTCGCCGGGATTGAAAACATCCATCACTTCTTCACTGCTCAGGAATGCCGACACAGGGTAAAAACCACCACTGAGGGCTTTGCCGATGATCACGGCGTCAGGAGTGACTCCATCATGCTGGAAGGCGAACATTTTGCCAGTACGGCCCAGGCCGGACTGGATTTCATCAGCAATGAACAGGACGTTATTCTTTTTGCAAAGGGCCGCAGCTTTCTTCAGGAAGCTCTTGGGAGGAACATTAATTCCCGCTTCACCCTGAATAGGCTCAACCATAAACGCAGCAGTATTTTTGGTGATAGCCGCTTCCAGAGCCTTGGCGTCACCAAAAGGAATAATCTTGAATCCGGGAGTAAAGGGACCAAAGCCATCCTTGTACTGATCTTCCGTGCAGAACCCCACAATAGTCGTGGTCCGCCCATGAAAGTTATCAGCACAAACAATAATCTCAGCCTTGTCCTTCTTGATCCCCTTAACTTTCTCGCCCCACTTGCGTGCAGCCTTAATAGCCGTCTCCACAGCTTCAGCACCAGAGTTCATAGGCAGCACTTTGGGGTAACCGGTCAGATCAGAAATTTCCTTACAGAAGTGAGGAAGCTGATCATTCCGAAACGCCCGACTGGTCAAAGTCACCTTGGCAGCCTGCCGCCGCAAAGCCTTCAACAACCGAGGATGGCAATGCCCCTGATTGACAGCACTGTAGGCAGCCAAAAAGTCCATGTACCGATTACCTTCCACATCCTCAACATAGATGCCTTCAGCTTTTTTGATCACGATGTCGAGTGGATGATAGTTATGCGCACCATACTTGTCTTCCATCTCAATAAGTTTTTTGGCCTTCATGACGAGTTTTACCACTTTCTTACCAACACATTTT
>JAOZJV010000041.1 GCA_029935695.1 Candidatus Krumholzibacteriia bacterium
GATCCACCGGCTTGGTCACATAATCGTTCATGCCCGCTGCCAGGCAGATGTCCCGGTCTTCGGCCATGGCAAATGCGGTCAGGGCGATCACAGGCAGGGAAGCATATTCTTCACCCAGCGTTCTGATCCGGCGGGTGGCTTCGTAACCATCGAGAATGGGCATTTGGCAATCCATCATCACCATGTCGAAGGTCTGCCTCTGGACCAGATCCAGGGCTTCCTGCCCGTTGTTGGCCAGAGTGACGGTGGCGCCAAGTTGCTCCAGTACCCGCCGCGCAAAGACCTGATTGATGGGATTGTCCTCGGCCAACAGAATATTCAAATCCTGGGCAGGGGCTCTATCGGACTCGACGTCAGTTTGGCTTTGGGCTGGTCTGGCCGCGCCAGAGCCTTGCTCATCAGCTTCTTTCATGGTCAAAATGAAGAAGAACCGTGAACCAACCCCGAGTTCGCTCTCAACCCCGATATGACCACCCATCAACTCAACCAACTGCTTGCAGATGGCCAGGCCAAGGCCGGTTCCGCCAAAGCTGCGGGTGGTGGAGGAGTCGGCCTGGGTGAAGTGCTCGAAAACCTTGGCCTGTTTGTCATCGGCGATGCCGACACCGGTGTCGCGCACCGAGAACATGAGTCGCAGATCGTTCCCGCTGCGTGACACCTGGCTGATGGCCAGTTCCACTGTTCCTTCGGACGTGAATTTGACGGCGTTGCCCATGAGATTGATCAACACCTGACGTACGCGCACCACGTCGCCCACCACATTTTTGGGCAGGTCTTTGTCTACGGAAATTTTCAGGGCAAGGCCCTTTTCTTTCATCCGGCCACCGCTGATGATGCTGATTTCCTCGACGGTTTGGCGCAGGTCGAAGGGTATTTTTTCGATGACCATCATGCCGGCTTCAATTTTGGAAAAATCGAGAATGTCGTTGATCACTGAAAGCAGGTGATCGGCTGATGTTCCGATGTGCGAAAGCAGCACCTGCTGATCTTCATCCAATTTTGAATCCCGGAGCAATTCGGCCATGCCGATGACGCCATTCATGGGTGTGCGCAGTTCATGGCTCATGTTGGCCAGGAAATCACTTTTGGCCCGGCTGGCCTGGATCAGGGCCTGTTCGCGTTTTTCAACTTCGTTCAGCATTTCATTGAAGGCGCCCACCAGCTGGCCCACTTCATCTTTTCCTTCACCCTGCACCCGCACGTTATAAATCTGTTTGTCGCTGACTGCTTTGGCGGCGTCGGCCAGGTTTGAAACCGGACCGGAGATGAGGGCCTGGAGTTTTTCACTGAAGAGCATGCTGATGAGCATGGCCAGTAAGCTGAGCCCGATAAAGAACAGAAGCATGGCCTGGGCGTGATGGGCTTCATCAGCCAGGTCGTAGGCCAGCAACAGGGAGCCGGCTTTTTCTCCATTCCAGAGAATGGGATGAGAAAGAATGATGCAGTTTTCTGCGAAGACGGGTTCCTCAAAATTCAGGTGACTGACCAAAGACTCGGCCACCTGATCAGACTCGCCGTGGAAGGCGAACAGCGAGCCATCAAGCCGGTAGATGACAGCGTTACGGAGCATGGGCAGGAAAGCGAGATTGTTCAGGGTTTCGGTGGTGAATTCCTGATCTTCAAAAATAACCGAAGAGGCGCAATTGCTGGCTACAATGCGGCTGATAACGTCCAGTTCCCAGGTTAACCGATCGCGGAATGTATTGCGATCATGCCTCACCATGGCACTGCCCATCAATACAACGATCAAGACGTTGCTGATGGCCAGAATCCACCGCAATTTGGTGCGGATGGGCAGATCTCGGAACAGACCCAAATCAGTCTCCTTCGACAATTTTGGCCATCTTCAACAGCTGTGAGCTGAGAGTCAGGCCGGCGTCGTCGGCTGCTTGGCGATTGATGAAGAAACGCATTTTTCCACGCCGGGGCACCATTTGAATGATGCCACCCTGGGTGCAGAAATCGTCCAGTTCGCTGATGGTCAGGATGCTTTCGTTACGAGACTCGGCGAAGGCGACCTGCAGGGCAATGTCCGGGCTATCGGCAATAAACAGCAGGTTGCAGTCGGCCAGGTCCTTGCGCGAGGAAATGGTCCGTACTTCAAGAGGCAGATCGCGCACTGATTTTCCATCGATGCTGGAAAAATCAGGCACTTCAATACCATTACTGAGGACACCGAGCACGAGGTGGTCGGGTTGGTCATTGGCTGGCCACTGCACAAATTTACAGAAGTTGTAGACCATAGCCGCCCGGATCAGATCCTGGGTGTTGCCGGTCGAATTCGAAGCCATGGAAGGTGCCTGCATCAGCAGCATCAATACAAGGATGAAGACGGGCATTCGGTGGATACGGTTTGTTTTCATTGTCTTCACCCCCTTACTTAGTGATGGTCAGGTAGAGCCGGTATGAGCGGCCGTCCTGCCAGATGAGATCCTGATATTCGCCCATTGTGCCTGGATGAGACACAGGTTCGTTGAGCAGGTTGTAAACACTTCCCCGCACTTCCAAACCATTAATCAGGGAATTGTTCAGCAAACTGAGGTTGACGAGGTAGTGTTCCCCGGCCCAGCCTCGCATAATTGTTTGGCGTTTGCTGTTGTATTGAAATTCCAGCCCCACTCGGGTTTGGGGTCCATGGATCGGATGCGACACATTCAGTTTGACCATGTGTGGGCTGGCTTTTGATTCTCCGTACAACGGGTTGTAAAGTCGGTCCTCTGATTTGTTGTAGCTGTAGCTCAGACGGCCGGTGACTCCCTGGCGTGCCTGTCTGACGACTTCGAATTCCAGCCCGGTGGATTCAATGTCGTCGTTCATCCATTCTTCGGGAAGAAGGTCCGGGTCGTCAGGTTCATCGTTGTCCAGGCTTTTGTAATCGTAGTGGTACGCCGAGACCGATGTGCTGTACCCACGGCCCAGGGTTTGTTCCCAGATCAATTCGTAAGTGGTGATCTCTTCCGGTGTGTATTCCAGCTGGCCACCGGCTTCTTCAGCAGAAATTTCGTAGCCGTTGGGAGCCCGGAAAGCAGTGCCATAAAGAGCTTTCAGGACGGTGCCTCTGATCGGCTCGGTGACCAGGGCCAACCGGGGATTGTTAGTACTGCCAAAGGTGGTGTACTCGTCATGGCGCAGGGCAAGGTTCAGCAGAACACCCTTTGTCAGATGAAGTTCAGTCAGGGCGTACACGCCCCAGTTTTCCGGAGCCTGTTTAAAATCGTACCATAACCAGTAGGGCTTGAGATCGCGGGCACTCATGTCCATCTGCATGTTGTTGACGTATTCCATACCCACGGCAATAACGTGATCGCCCTTCAGCCGTTTGGTCATGTCGATGGTTCCGGTTATTTTGTCACCCCGGAAATCGTCCACATAAGGATCGGCATAATCCAGTGGGTTACCTTCATAGTCAAAGTCGTAAGGCCATTCGCCGTCCCATTTGAAGTGTTGATAGAACAACTGGGCGGCGAAATCAATTTTCCCGGGCAGTTCATGTTTGTACAGGGAACTGAGGCTCCATTGGGTGTCCTGGGTTTTGGCGGAATTATCATTGAAAATAACGCCCACAGGGGCCATGGGGTTCTGTTTGTAACGCCACCCGTACATCATCTCGAAGGTGAAGTCTTTGTAGATGGCCTTGCCGAAGAGATTATTCCATTTCTCCTTGTCGCCATCCTCGAAGACACCGTTGTTGTAATCCGGGTAGTCGAATTCTTCGATGTAGTGGTCCTGACCATCAATTTGCCCGAGGGTTCCGCTGAGCAAAAGATCAAGGCCGCTTTCGGTTTCCAAACCACCGGTGATGCGCACGGTGCGACCGCCGAAGCTGGACAAACCGCCTTGCACTTCAACACCGTTGATTTTGTAACCCTCACGGGTGACCACGTTGATGATACCCAGCATGGCATTGGTACCGTACAGGGACGATGCCGGTCCACGGATCACCTCGATGCGGTCGATCAAATCGATGTCCACCGGAAAACCGTTGCCGGTCATTACGCCGCCCACCGAGCCTTCGTTGGTGCGAATACCATCGACCAGAACGAGGATGCGGCTGCTCAAATCACCCGGCACGCCGAGACCGCGCACACCGATGTAATAGTAGTTACGGTCATAAGTTACGTAGAAGCCGCGCAAACTGGCCAGAACTTCGGCCATGGTGCGGTACCCGTAGGTTTTGATTTCTTCCCGAGAGATGATGGTGATGGAGGCAGGTGCTTCTTTGGCCTTCTGTTTGATTTTGGAAGCACCGTACACCACGTTCATTTCCATGAGATCTTCGAGAGAAAATTCGGTGTAGTCAGGAGTGTCGTTGGCTTGGGCGGCAGGTATTCCCTGCAGCCACAGCAGACATTCAAAAACAATAACCACCGTCCAGATTTTTAAGTGAATTTTGTGCAACTTCTTGCTTCCCATTCATTTGGCCCAACAGGCTCACTGTAATTAATTCGGCGAGGAACTGATTTCCTGGTCACTTCATTGGATCGGCATGAAAGAGAAAGACTTGAATACTTGTTTTGATAAATGCTGCTAACTCCAACAGCGGCAAGCGCTAAAGAATTACTTAGAAAAAGGCAGGCATAAAATCAGTGCGAAATACTGGGCTTTGCTGTACTTTGGCTCCACACAACGCATCACCCTTCCAATCCGAGGTATTCAATGAACATCCGCGCTCTAAAATTTGTATTGCTTTTGATCCTGATTTTTAGTGTTGCAGCCTGCAACTCCAGCAACGAGTCGTCTGCCAACAAGTCTGTGGAAAACGGCGATAGTATATCAGGAGAAATTCATGGTGGACTGCGAGTTCTGACCTTTGATCCTTCGTTGAAAACTCAGAATTTTCGCATTTACCGGGGTGATTATGTGCGCCCGGAAATCAAGGGTGGAGGGTCCATCAACCTGGTCATTGATGAGTTGAAGGTTGCGGCTGAGTACCCGGCTCCTGAAGGCGAGAAAAAATATTTCAAGATTCCCAACACAGGATCCTTCCCTTATCAGGCGGGCGATCTTTCGGGAGTAATTGAGGCCATTGATTACACCTCGGCAACCTATCAGGAAGTATCAGCCAAAGAAGCAGTGGAGCTCATTGCCAATATTGATCCGGTCATTCTGGATGTGCGCTCGGCCCGGGAATATGATGCCGGGCACATTGCCGATTCCATTTTGATTCCGGTGCAGGTTCTTCAGGGGCGCATTGGTGAGTTGGATGAACACAAGGACCGTACGATTTTTATCTATTGCCGGTCCGGCAACCGCAGCACGGTGGCTTCACGGATGTTGAATGACAAGGGTTATATGAAGGTGGTTAATTTGCGGCATGGGTTGAATGATTGGCGTCGGTCAGGATTCAAACTGGTTAAATAATTTTCCAGTCATACAAAAAGCACCTCCCCAATCATCAGGGAGGTGTTTTTTCAGCCGAAAAAATCTACTTGCTGATACCGTTTTTGAAAAGTGTATTCCAATCCAGCTTCATACTGATACGCCACGCATGTTCACTTTCCTCAACCAACCCGGCCATATGATCAGTGCCACGATCATATTTGTATTCCCGTTTGGAATCATCATGCAGAACCCACAGGGCCAGACCCCGGCGCTGACCGGTCACGGCGTAACGGCACATGGGTTGGTCGTTGTTGCTGTTGCCCACACAGAAAACAGGTCGCCGGCCAATGCGGGTGTCGATGTTCCCGGGTTTGGCTTCATGCCCGTTGTAAACCTGCACGGTGCCCCTCACAATTTTGATATCCTTGCCTTCCTGAGTGGCCACCGCGGGGGTCCAGCTGCCGATGACTCTTTCCGGCGGCACACCAGTGGCATCCTCCAGAAAGCTGCGCATGAAATCCTGTTCACTGCCGGTGACGACCCAAAGTTGGAAGCCATTGTCCAGGAGAAGATCGGCCAGTTCGTGCATGGGGGCATAATACAGCTGGGCAAAAGGCACATGGTATTCAGGGTGCTGCGAACGATCCATGAAGGCCCGGGCCGAATCGCGATAAGCCGTCACTGGCATGCCACCGAAAGCAGTGTTCATGGCAATGTAGGATTCCTTCCAGCCATACTTTTTTAGAGCCTTCCGGTCATTGGCGATCCAGGCCTTGATGTGCTTTTGCTGGGAGTCAACAACTCCGCGAGCAGCCAGTTGGGTCAGCAGATGAGTCTGGAAAAGGGTGGACGGGTAATTGGGCCGTTCGCACCAGAAAGTGCCGTCATTGTCGAACACCGCAACGCGCTCGGGGGCAGGAATAAAATCAGGACTGCCCACCTCGGTGATGGCGTCCAGGTAATCAATGATCGCTTTTTTAACGGGAGTATCATTCCATGACGGGAGATCGTCGGCCAACGCCGCATTGACCACAAGGATGAATACGAACAAGGCAGATATCAGGGGGCGCATGGGAGACCTTTCGGTTTAAAGAGCCAACACCTTGCGCAGAACCTTGCCCAATTCATTGACCATGATGGGCTTGGCGATGGCCGCCTTGAACCCGTAAATTCGGTATTCACTGATGACCGGATTGTGGGAATAACCACTGATGACAATGGCCTTGGCACCGGGATCCATTGCCAAAAGGGGAGCAATAATTTCCTGCCCACCCAAACCGCCGGGAATGGTCAAATCCGTTAGAACCACATCAGGCGGGTGCCCCTCGTCGAGCATTTTCTGGTATTTTTCCAGGGCCAGACTGCCTTCTTCAGCATTTTCAACCTGCAAGCCGAGACTTTCCAGCATGAGCCCCAGTGAATGCCGCACTTCATGGTCGTCGTCCAGGACCAGCACTGTGCCTTTAAGGGGTGTGGATGAGTCCCATTCAGAATGTTGTTCAACATCTTCGGTGATACTGCTGGCGGGCACAATCAACCGGAAGGTGGTGCCCTGACCCACGGTGGATTTCACAGACAGCCGTCCATCATGGCGGTCCAGAATGGAGAAGGCTGTGGCCAGACCAAGGCCCGAACCCTTCTCTTTGGTGGTGAAATAGGGGTCAAAAATTTTAGGCAATATTTTCGCATCAATGCCAGGCCCGTTATCAGCCACGGTGATTTCCACATAAATACCAGGGGCCAGATTAGAGGGAGCCTGCTGGAGATTGCGGCCGGCCAAATGAATGGTTCCTCCGGAAGGCATGGCCTCCATGGCGTTCATGAGCAGGTTGTTGACCACTTGACTCATTTGGTCCGAGTCCATGACCACGGACCAGAGATCATCGGGCAGGTCAAACTGGCATTGGGTGTTGGAGCCTCGCAGAACAAAATCGGCACTTTCACGCACAAGATTAGCCAAAGAGCCCACTTCCAGAACCGGTGCACCGCCCTTGGAAAAGGTCAGCAACTGGTTGGTCAATCCCCGGGCCCTTTCGATGGCTCCGGTGGCGGCGTCCAGGCGCGTTTTCTGTGACACATCCAGATTGTCATCAATTTTTAAAAGAGAAAGATTACCGAAGATAATGGTCAGCAGATTGTTGAAATCATGAGCAATACCTCCGGCCAGCAAACCCAGGGCTTTCAGATTGCGCGCCTGTTCCAGCTCGGCTTCAATGCGCAGGTTGGCGGCCACCTGCTGCTTCACTTCTTTTTGCAGTCGCAGGGTGTAGCGGCGCTGGGCAATGAAAATGATGGGCAGAGCCAGGATGGCAAAAACAGCCAGGCTGACCAAAGTCAAAAACCAGGAGCGCTGCCAAACAGGAACCGGAATCAGAATTTCAGGTGTTGAGGCGATCCTGCTCCAGGGCTGGCCGTAACCTGCGGCCATGAGCTGGAATTGATAAGTTCCTGGGGGAACATGAGCGTAACGAATGACTTGTTCCCCCAGGATGGATTGTTCCACCCAATCATCGTCAACACCATTGAGACGGTGCAGAACTTGAATCCGCTTGGGCTCTGAGGTGGTGAACACCCGGTAATGAAAAGTCAGGTTTGTCGATTGGGCAGACAGGGTGATTTCGTTTTCACGGGGAAAGAGCGGGATGGATTTTTGACCTGTGTCCAATTTAAGGAGGTACACAAAAGGGGCCTGCGGATCTTTGTTTTCAAACAGATCATTGAAAATGGTGAGCCCTCGCTCGGTGCCAATCCAAAATCGGCCGTCCGACCCCAGGTAACTTGCGCAGCGATTTGTTTCCCGTCCGATCACTCCTGATTCAGCACTCAGGTGGGTTACCTTTGTGCCATCGATGCGGATCACCCCGTTGTCGGTGCCCAGCCACAATCGTTCCCGCTGGTCAATTTCGATAAAATAGACGGGCCGGTTGATCTCAAATTGGGGTTCGGTGGGCCGCATCATCCGGTCGCCCACCAATTGGTACAAACCGTTGCGGGTGCCAACCCAGATGATGCCTTCTGGTGTTTCCAGCACGTCGTAAACCGAATCACCATGATCGCGCAACCCGGTGTTCCATTGCCGGACCTCTCCATCCTTGATAGCAAAGACACCACGGTTGCCTGTGGCTACGTAAATTGTGCCGTCGCGTCCCTGGATCAGGCGCCGCATATAGACACCCTTTTTAATGTGAGACGGAAGAGGAAATTCCGTAAACTCGTCATCCTTCATGATTAAGATCTTGTCACCTGTGGTGATCCAGATCCGGTCATCATCACCAGCGAGCACCGAACTTGTGTAGTTGAGGATTTGCTGCCCAAGGGGCCACCATTGGAGGGATCCATCAGGAGAGAGTTTGCCCACCCCTCTTTGCCGGCCGGCAATCCAGACATTGCCATGGGAATCTTCCGACAAATCCAGGACCCGGTCCCGCAAATCATGTTCGGGAAATTCCATTGTAGTCATCTGGTCATCCCAGAGAGTGAGGCCGTTGTTGTGACCCACCACAAGGGTGCCATCACGGCGGCGCAACAGGGCTGTTACCTCGTCGGCCAGAAGACCTTGCTGACTGGTGTAACCGCTGGTGTGTCTGCTGATGACTTTGTGAATGCCCTGGGAGGTTCCCTGCCAAAGAACCATTTCCCGATCCAGGAAAAAATCAGTCGTCCCGAATTCCATCAAACCATTCTTGTGGCCTCGGGGCTCCATGCCAAATTCAGGGTGAAAATATTCGGTGGAAAAAATGCCGGATATGTAGATGCCGCCATATCCATCCGTCTGGCATGACTTGGTGTGAGGATCGGTGAAACAGGTGAACACTCCGCCTTCAGGTGGATCCAGGTATTCAAATTTTCCCTGCAAGAATGTTCCAATCCAATCGTCGCCCACCAACCAGAGACTGTTGTCCAAATGGCTGACACACAAACAACGGACCGGGTTCGGTGGTGGGGATTCCAGCAGAGGATGAAGAGTTGTGGGGTCGTTGGCGGGGATGGTGTATACGCCCTGGCTGGAGCCCAAAACAAAATTATCATCCAGGACTGCCAGTTTGGTGATGGTGACAATGCCGTGATCATCCAAGGGAACCTGATGCCATCCTTCGGCGGTGGAGACATAAAGCAGGTTGGGCAATTGGGCCACGGCGATCACCGTGCGTTCACCCACAGCCGTCAAGGCAAACTGGGAAAAATTCTGGTGTCCTTTGGCAATTGCAGGAGGCAGGTCGTGCAAGGTCCAACCGTGGAAGTGATGGCTGATCAAGACGGGCCGGTTGCCCGAAAGAAGGGCCCACACGTTTCCGTCGGGTCCCACCTCAAGGAGGCCTTCGGTGGTGGAAGTGGTCAGACTGTCGAGATTCACTTTTTCCCAGGTGAGACCGTTGTGGTGGGCAATGCCCCCTCTGGATGCTACCCAAATCAATCCCCAGCGATCCTGGGTGATGCTTTTGATGTCGGGGCTGGGCAGTCCGTCAGATTCCAGAATGGTTTCCATGTGGAAGAGCTGGGCATTGGCCAGGGAGGGCATGGCGCACACCAGAATCAGCAGCATTGTCCAAAACAGGGGGTGGATATGAGACGGCCGCATGATGGCAGGAACTCCCAAGGCAGGAGAGAGCAGGTATCGTATTGTTGTCTATTAGCTTAACATGGTGCCGAAAAGCGCACAAGAAAGAAGAAATTTCCAGAGTTGCGGTTTTTCAACCCTGGAAGCCGTCCGTCTAGTTCTCCCTCAACACATGCTCATCATATTCAATTTCAAAACGAAGTTTATGGTTGGCCTCTTCGTGGGCCAGGGCCAGGAAAAGTTCTTTCACTTCAGCATTGTCGGTGCGCTGGGCCAAATCAGTGTACAGACGGTATGCCTGTTTTTCCTGTTTCATGGCGAACATGAGAATATCCTGATAACTGGAGTTGTCGGTGATTTCCACATCGTTGGCGTAATCGGCAATTTTCAAATCCTGAACAGCTTCCATCGAGCCGATGTCAATTTTTCCCAGCTTCACATTTTCCAGTTTGATTTTGTGGCCCCGCTCTTCCTGGGCAAAAGAGAGAAACATCTGCCGGTTATGTTCGGTGGCAGCCTTCTCGGCTATTTTCGTGTAAAGATCCACAGCCACTTGTTCCATGTCGATGGCGTAGTTCAGAATTTCATCCAGATTGTTCATGTTGGTCATGATCAGGCCCCGTTTGGCAGGTGTGAGTAGGTGCATTCCCTTTTCCAGAATAATAAGACCTTAAGTGCGGGTCCGGCAACCTATCAATCTGATTTGGGAATGATGGGTTTTTTCCAACCGCCCCGCATGAACCAAACCAAGGCAACAGCCCCGGCCACCAGGTTGGAAAGATTCATGGCCCACCACAATCCGGCCGGCCCCATATCCCACACCACCGCCAGCAGCCAGGTGGCGGGAATGCGAACGGCCCACAGCCGGCCCATGTTCACCACCATGTAGGGCACCGTGTGTCCCGAACCTTGAAATGCGCCAAACAGAACCAGAATCAGGCCGAAGGCAAAAACGGAAAATGAGGTGATGCGGAACAGATCCCGTCCGTAACCGATGACCACCGGGTCATTGATGAACCAGTGGGTGATGTGTTCACCGAAGAAAAAAGTCGCCGTGGTCAGGGGCAACAGCAGAACAGTGATCAAAAACGCCGAACGTTTCACCGAAAGAATGGCACGATCCACAAAGCCGGCGCCCAGGTTTTGCCCCACCGCCGTGGCGTTGGCTTGCCCGAGGGCAATAGCGGGAACCGAGACCATCATGATCACTCGGTGGCCCACTCCAAAAGCTGCTGTCACCGAAGATCCGAAGGAGTTGACTATACCGATAATCAGTGTGAATCCAAGGGACGTTCCAGCTTGTCCCAGGGATAATGGAAGACCCACTTTAAGCAACTGGCCGATCATTTTCCGGTCAAGGTGCAAGTCCGAAAGATGGATGCGAAAGCCAGGTCCCAGCAGCAGGGTTCGCATGGCCAGGATGGAAGCGATGCCTCTTGAAAAAACCGTGGCTGCCGCTGCACCGGCTACACCCATGGCAGGTACGGGGCCCAGGCCGAAGATCAAAATCGGATCCAGCACCATGTTCAACAAAACGGTGGCCACGTTGATGCGCATGGGCCCGATGGTGTCGCCCAGACCGGAATAAATACCTTGGTATACATGGAAAATAAACATCAGGGGAACGCCGGCCAGTATCCAGCGCATATACACCAGGGTGCCCGCGAAAGCATCCTCAGGGGTGTGCAGCCAGCGCAGCAGAGTGGGGGCAAACACAAGGCCCAGCATGGCCAGAATGCTGCCCACTCCAATCTGGAGAATGAACGATTGCCCCGCAGCCCGCCCCATGCTGCCGGGCCGGTTGGCCCCTTTGTACTGGCTGATCAGGGTGGTGCCCGCCTGCCCCAACCCCATGGCCAGGGCGATGCCGATGAAGACGACGTTCATGGTCACAGTGGGCGCCACCAGGGCGCTTTTACCCAGCTTGCCCAGCCAGAACGCGTCCACCAGATTGTAGAATGTCTGCAGCAGAAAAGAAACGGAGATAGGCCAGGCCACTGCCAGAAGGTGGCCAGTCATGGGGCCACGGGTCATGTCTCTGCCGTGAATGGGCTTGTTGGGCATGGGCTGTACAACCGGCTTTTCGGGTTCGGAAGCGCGTGTTAGGATTAGGCCAGTCCGACCAAGCTACATGACCGACCAGTCGATGACAAGGATGAGCAGATGATCCGCCGCTTCAGTCTTTATGGATTTCTTAAAAACCAACGCTATTTCGAGCCGTTCCTTGTTCTGGCCTTTCTGGAAAAGGGCCTGACATTTCTCGACATTGGACTGCTGGTGGGATTCAGGGAGATCTGTGTTCTCATTCTGGAAATCCCCAGCGGTGCCGTGGCGGATGTTTTTGGCCGCCGTCGTTCCATGATCTTTTCCTTCATTTCCTACATCGTCTCTTTTGTTCTGCTGGCTCTGGCTTCGGGCATGTCTCTGCTGATGATGGCCATGTTCTTTTTTC
>JAOZJV010000505.1 GCA_029935695.1 Candidatus Krumholzibacteriia bacterium
GCCCCGATTCCCGGGCCATGAATGCCATCCAACCCCTGGGCTCAGCTGTTCGTCTGGCGGAATTTGCCAATCCTGCAGGACAGGGTGGGTCTTATCCTTATTCCGCAATGATGGTCAACGAGGGACCGAACCAATCACTCAGTTTCTCCATGCCCTATGATTTGCGCCGCATCCAGCAGTTGCCTGGCTGGAGTGGTTATGGGGTGTCCCTGCGGAGCCGCATCCTGGGCGCGGTGACGTCCATGTTCAGCGGGGTGGGGTATCCGGTGGTGGATATGACTCCGGTCCCTGATCGGTTGATTCTTTCGGCTTCGGCTTATCCGAATCCTTTCAACCCCGCCACAAAGATCAGCTTCAATCTGCCGCGCTCCGGTCATTTGAATCTGAAAATCTACAATGTGCGCGGAGAGCTGGTGCGCACTCTGGCCGATGAACCCCATGAAGCGGGGCCGGGTGAGATTGTCTGGAATGGAGACGATCAGTTCGGCAGCACCGCAGCTTCGGGTGTTTATTTCTACGAACTGAGTTTTGGCGAGGATGTCATCACGGAAAAAATGATGCTCGTCAAATAATTGTTCATTGTTTGGCTCCTTCCGGGAATTTTCCGGGAGGAGCTTTTTTTTTAACTTTTCCCGAAGGTTTTCTGAGGCTCCGGCGTTTTGTGGTTTGAACAGGGCAATTGACAGCTTACTCAACCAGGGCCACAGGCCACCTCGGAGGAACGAAAATGAAGAATCTGAACAACAACCAAGTGCGCTCTCTCGCGGCAGTCGCGGTTTTCACCATCATTCTGGCCAGCGCCGGATTGGCTACGGCCCAGGGGTCTCGTCATGGCAAAAGCATGGGCCAGGGCCGATCTTGCGGTGATGGCGATTTTGGTCCCGGTCACCGTGTTGAAATGATGGCCAAGGTCCTGGATCTCAGTGAAGAGCAGCTGGCAACCATCAAGACTATTCACGAAGAAAGCCGCAAAGATGGTGTCGAAAAACGCAAAGAGTTAATGATTCTGCGCAACGAGCTGCAGGGCGAGATGCTCAAAGACAGCCCCTCTGAAAAAACAGTGCTGGGTCTTAACGATAAAATGGGTGCGTTGAAGACTGAAATGAAGGCCCTGCGCCTGAAAACCCGTCTCGCTGTGAGGGAAGAGTTGACAGCAGAGCAGCGCGATCAGATGCTGATGATGGGTGGACGCGGCGGCAAGGGTGGATCTCGGGGGCACGGTGGCCACGGTGGATTCCGAGGCTGTGATGGTCCCCGGCAAGGAGGCGGCATGGGTCAGGGTATGGGCTCCCGCAACAATTTCGATTGTCGCTTCAATCAGTAATCGGCCAGTGAACGAGGGTGACAGGCAGTGTCAAGCAACACCAACGATGATACCCTCATGGCCGCCGTGGCTCGAGGAGAGGAGGCGGCCTTCCGTCTCCTCGTTCAGCGTTGGGAGCGTGAAGTTCGGGCTTTTCTCATCCACATGCTCTCGTCGGTGGAAGAGGCCGAAGATCTGACCCAGGATACTTTCGTGCAGGTCTTTCGCAAAGCGGACAAGTACCAGGGCGAAGGAAAATTCCAGAGTTGGCTTTTCCGCATCGCGGGAAATCTGGCCCGCAGCAAATTGCGTCGGCGAAAAATTCTGGGCTGGGTGAGTTTCAACCCGGATATGCACGACCGGGCCGGCAAAGGCGATGACCCAGCCACGGCCCTCATGAAGAAAAATGAAGCCCAAATGGTCCATTCAGCTTTGGCTGAATTGCCCGAAAGGCAACGACAGGCTCTGGTTCTGCACCGCTTCCAGGGACTGAAATACAAAGAAATTGCCGAAGCCATGGGTGTTTCGGTGCCAGCGGTGGAATCGTTGATTCAGCGGGCCATGGTCCAGTTGCGCAGCACGTTGATTGAAAAGGCGGAAAAACCATGAACAACAACAACGACGACGCCAGACTTGCAGCCACAGATAAAGAGCTGTGGGAGTTGCTGGGAAAAGGCGATGTCCGCAGCAGCGGTCCGGCTGCCAGTGTTTGGCCTTCGGTTCAGCAGCGCACTTTTGGGGCACAGAAAAATGGCACATGGTTCTTTGGCAGCGGGCAGCTGGTGCGCGCATCCCTGGCCGCTTGCGCGGTTGTTGCCGGTCTGATGGTGGGCGTTCTGGTGCCTGGTCTTTCGGCCACGGCCACGGCCGATGAAATCAACAACGACTTGTGGGTCAGTGAAGCATCCTGGCTCGATGACTCCGCCACCGATGGTCTGGCCGGCATTTGGCTGGACCCCGGTTTGGCCGACGAAAGTGATGGCTCATGAAAAAGATCCTGGTGCTGGTGCTGTTGATTTCCCTGGGGCTGAATGTTGGTCTTGGGGTCCGGTTCTGGAAAGGGACCTGCAGGTTGCCCGCAGCCGTTTTGGACCGTCCCGGGTTTTCAGAACACCCCACAGGGAGCCCTCGCGGCGGGCGCGGCGGTTCCGGTGGGGGCCGCGACGGGAAATTTTGGCATAATGTGATGGAACGCAGGCTGGCCATGGTTACCGAGCAACTTGGTCTCGACGAAGAGCAGGCCGAGGCTTTCAAAAGAACCCACCAAGAGGCAGCGGTGCAGTTTCTGGCCCAGCGGGTCAAGGTCCAGGAAGCCCGCCAGCAGCTTATGGAGGCGGCTTCCGGCACTGATTTCGGAGTTGATGCCTTACGGCATTTGATCGCCGATGTGGGCCGCCAACAGGTCAAACTGGACTCCATGGTCACCGAAACCATGCTCCAGGAAATGGAAATCCTGAATGACGATCAACGTCGCCAATACATGCGTATTCTGCCCATCAACCGCTTTGGCAGCAGAAGTGGCGGCCATGGTCCCGGGTCCGAACGCGGAACAGGCCGGGGCAGGCAATGATTCCCCACGGGGCTGTCCTGGTTCCCCACAGATGCTGGTCTGGGCAACTGCTCAATAATCAAGTTGACAGCCAAGCTGCCCATTTCTTATTTATTACAGGCAAAGCGGCGGGTTTCCGCCGGTAGATTTTTTCGTTCCGGGCGCTCCTGGCGTTCCAGCTGTTCCCCACATTTTATCCGGATTTGTTCCAACTGGGCTCATTCGGTATTCGGCTCTTCTTGCCGCCCATTCCCTAGGGGGATTCGTTAATGACCAAATCGCGATTCATTCTGTTGGCCAGTTTGTTGGTTTTGCTTGGAGTG
>JAOZJV010000042.1 GCA_029935695.1 Candidatus Krumholzibacteriia bacterium
GGAGTCAATCAGGATTACTGGCGCTCCGTAGTTGGGCAAGGCATAAATGGCCCCTCCCACCGGGGCGCTGTTCCCACTGTAAGTGCAGTTGGCTGAATACTCGTCATTGTAGCCGTTGCCCCAGATGGCACCACCTTCTTCGGCGTCGTTGCGGGCAAAAAGGCAACTGGTCTTATTCGTCGAGTTGCCCCAGATGGCGCCACCGCGGCCTCCGGTGTTGTCCAGAAACTGGCAGTCAAAAAATTCAGCTGTGGAGTAATGATTGACTCCAACCGCTCCGCCAAAAAAGGCACTGTTGCCCCGGAATTCACAACCCTCAAACGTAGCATCGCAATGGCTGTCAACATACACAGCGCCGCCGGCATTATTCCATTCCATGCCCGAGTGATTGTTCTCGAAAACGCAGTTGCGCACCATGGGCGAAGCAAAATTTTTGATCAGCAGGGCACCGGCGCTGACAATTCCACTCTGATACCCGTAACCATTGATGATGGTCAGGCCCTCAATCAGGGTTCCCGAACAGCCATCACCCACCACGAGAAGACCGCGGCGCGGGTCACTGCTGTTGGCGTTGCAATCAATGAACACCTGACCCGGCAGGCCGGACTGGGAGCGCAAAGTGATCATGAGGTCGGTGATGTTGACGTCGGTGTTTCCGGGCCCGGTGTAGGTGCCGGGAGTCAATTCAATCACGTCTCCATTGGAAGAAGACAGCACGGCAACCTGGATGGTTGGGAAATCTCCGCTTCCGTCCGCGTGAACAGTCCAGGTGGCGGCCCCTGCCACTGGAACCAGGATTAAAGAGACCAGACCGACCAGAGTCAAGGTCTTCAAGGTTCGGGACAAAGACATTGGGCTCCTTCCTGCTCCATCGTGGGAATTGAATTAATTGACCTTGAATTATACCATATTTCCAGGAGGGTATGTTCCCTTTTTAGCCCGCCAGAAAGCCCAAACACCATCAATGAAAATAGGCCTGCAACAAAATCAACGACCCCAACAAAGCCACTCCACCCCATCCCACCGCCCGGTCATCCACATACCAGATATCGGCCCACCTGATACCCCGCCGGGTGCGCCACCAGGCCTCCCCCGCAACAACCGCAAAACCCAGCACAATCGTCAGCGCAGTAATATTGAAATATGCCATTTCCGGCAACAATTGCTCCAGCCCCAGCTTGATCCCGATGGTTAAAAACATCATCGCCAGCACCAGTTGGCTTTTGGCCTTGTACAGAAACACAGCCGAAGAAACCAGCAGCACAAACCCCACCTTGATGTAATAGGACATATCATTGAACCAATGCGTCAGTGCAAATTCCGGGTTGCTGAATTTGATGTGCACCTGCAAAAACCCAAAAGCCAATCCCGTCAGCAAAGTGACGATGATGGCTTTTTTACCCATGGCCACCATCTGCTGATCGGTGGCCTCGGGCCGCAGTCGGCCTTTGAAAACATCCACGGCCCACAAGGTGCTCACCGAATTAAAAATACTGTCCACCGACGACATTAACGACGCGAAGAGACCACACAGAACCAGCCCGCGTGCGCCCACCGGCAACAGCATATTCACCAAAGTAGGGTAAGCCTGATCGGGATCGTTCAAGGGGTTATCCTTCAGGATCCCCGCCAGGGCAATACCCGGCACGACGATAAGCAGGGCCATCAGATACTTCAGCACACCGCTGGCCAGCAATCCAACCTGGGCATGACGCACCGATTTTGCTGCCAGTGCCCGCTGCAGAATAATCTGGTTGCTGCCCCAATAATTCAGATTCAACAGCAGCATGGCCCCGATGGCCGTCCAGGGCAGCTTGGGATGATCCGCCGGCAGATGCAGATGCATCAAATTTGTTTGCTCATACAGCTGGCCCCATCCACCCAACCGGTTCAACGCGGCGAAAAGCAATACGAACCCGCCGCCAACAAGCAGAACAAACTGCACCGCATCGGTGCGCACCACAGCACGCAAACCACCGAGATAAGTATAGGTGGCCGAAAAAATTCCCAGAAAAACCATCATGATCATCACCCTGGTGGCCGGATCGGCATGGATAAAACCGATCTGTTCGGCAAACAGGGCATTCACCGCATAAGCACCCCAGAACAACGTCGTGCCCAAATAGAGAAAGCCGTAGAGCATCATGGTCAGCACGGAATAAGACAGCGCCACATTGGGCCCGAAACGATCTTCAAAAAACTGGCTGATGGTCATCACCTTCAGCCGCAAATACAGGGGGATGAAAATAAACGTCGCCATCAGGATGCCGAAAATGGCGTTGATCTCCAGGTTGGCCTGGGCCAGGCCGTACAAATAGGCCGAACCGGCCATGCCCAGGAAATGTCCGGCGTGGATATTGGTGGCCACTGTGGACAGGGCGATGGAAGGCCATCTCAGGGAACGGGAACTGACAAAGTACTCCTCGGCGCTGGTGTCTTTTCCTCCGCGGCTGAGAACGCCCACCAGCATAACGACGACGAAATAAGTGATAATGATAAGAATGTCGATCATGAATGCTCCCGTGGATAATGATTTGGTGGCATCCTACACCCACTGCGGTATCTTCTCTACACTGGAGATATTAATGGACGATGATGATTCTTTGCTTTTGGCCAACCATCCTCAACTCGCAGGAGTTTTTTCATGAACCGACCCTGGGCAGCTCATCCCCTGGCCCCCGAACTGGACACCGCCCTGGCAGCCGTGCGTGAAGCCGGTTTGCTTTGCCGCTCGGTGCAAAGTCTCATTGATCCGGGCACCCTGGAGAAAAAAGATAAAAGCCCGGTGACGGTGGCAGACTTCGGCAGCCAGGCACTGGTGTGCCGCACCTTGGGAGCAGCCTTTCCCAACGATCCGGTTATTGGGGAAGAAGACTCGGCGGATCTGCGTATCGCCGGCAATGAAGAAACCCTTGAGCGCATGCTGGGCCATGTGCAGAAGTTGCGCCCTGAGGCAGACGCGGATACTGTTTGCGCCTGGATCGACAGAGGCGGCGCCAAGGATTATTCGGCGCGCTTCTGGACCCTTGATCCCATCGACGGCACCAAAGGTTTTCTGCGCAAAATGCAGTACGCCATCAGTCTGGCCCTCATCATTGACGGACAGATTGAAGTGGCGGCTTTGGGTTGTCCCAATTTGGGCCCAGAGCTCACAGGCGACCGGGGCGATGGTACTGTTTATCTGGCCATCCGCGGCGCCGGTGTGTGGCAGGTGCCCCTGACCAGCGAGGGTGAACCTGAGGTTGTTAAAGCCAGCGGACAAACCGACAATACACAGATTCGTTTCTGCGAGTCGGTGGAATCGGCCCACTCATCCCACAGCGATTCTGCACGCATTGCAGCCCACCTGGCCATCGTGGCGGAACCCGCCCGCCTGGACAGTCAGACCAAATACGCGGTGGTGGCCCGGGGCGAAGCCGAAGCCTACCTGCGCCTGCCAAGAGACAACAAGTACAAGGAAAAAATCTGGGATCACGCCGGCGGTGTGCTGGTGGTGCTGGAAGCAGGGGGCCGGGTGACGGATATCACCGGCAAGGATCTGGATTTCACCCAGGGTTATAAGCTGCAGAATAATCTGGGTGTCATCGTGACTAATGGATTGGTGCACGAGGCGGTTCTGGGCACCATCAACGCCTTGGAAATTGGAAAATTCTGATCTAAGGCTGATGACTCTGCATTCGCCGGATCAGCTTGAACAATTCTTCATTGAACTCAGTGGGGCGTTCCAGGAAAAGGAAATGCCCCACGTCCTGCATCACCACTGCCGTGTACCCGGGCTGATAAAACTTCCATCCCTCAAAATTGATGGGGTACATATTTGCGTTCAGGCACCACACGGGAACTTTTAGCCGGTTCAGAGTGGGACGCAAATCGTGCAGCAGATAATTCTTTAAAGCGGAAACGCCTATCTCGGCTGGCTCCGAGGCCATGTCCGAAGTTACCAGCCGAACCAAAGCAGTGTCGGCATCGGCAGGAAACATGCCCGTCACCATTTGCGTCAATTGGGCAGGAAAATCAGCCGCCATGGTTTTGGCAAAACCGTCTACCTGCTCCTGAGAATACAAACCACCGGTCTCCTGAAGAGTGTCGATGCCAATGATGCCGACCACTCGATCCTGGAGCAAACGTGCCGCCTCAACAACAACCGATCCTCCCATGCTGTGACCTATCAGGTAGACGTTGTGAAGGTCCAGAGCGGCCACCACCGCAGCCACATCGGAGCCAAAAGCAGGCATGGTGTAATCGGTGCGGGCGAGGCCGGAAGCGCCGTGCCCAGCCAGGTCCACCGTCACCACGGTGAAGCTGTCGGACAGGGCAGGCACTTGCTCACGCCAATAGGTTTTATCGCAGCACCAGCCGTGCACAAGCACCAGGGTCACGTCGCCCTGGCCTGTTTTTTCGAAGGCGATGGGCACACCGTCCAAAGAAGAAACAGAATCACTGCCACCACTGCATCCGGTGAGGATCAGAAGGATCGTCGAGATCAATAACAATCGTTTCAAGAGAGTCTCCGTTATTTGTGCGTACTTATCAGGGGCAGGAACCACCCATGCCATGGGCCATCGCCCCAACATCAATCAGGTTGATAACGCCATCGCAGAAGAAGTCAGCTTCAAAGGCGTAATCACCGAAAAAACTACCGGCAAAAATTGATAGATCTGCCAGATTGACCTGACCATCACCACTGATATCACCGCTGTTGAACTGAAGATCCAGATTGTACCAATCAACCGGAATCATTCCGTTGATATATAAAACGCATGGGGAAGTGGAAAATCCTCCGGCATGCAGGGGTGTGGCCCAAACGGTCCAGCCATCGGCGTCCGTATTAAAGTCAGCCGTTGTGCCACCGAGACAAGGAAGCATTTCATGATCAAACGATTCCAGCCACATGTCTTCGGCGGGAAAATCAGGAACTGGGACGTAATAATTATCCAGAAGCTGGATTCTCAAAGTAGCATCAGTGAGTGAACCATCGGGAAGCTGGGCCTCAGAGAATGGTGAGCCTGTGCCGTCGGGAAGATTGAAAAGTGTGAGGGTTTCATCGCCCTCATAAGCATAATCAACGTTGACGTAGATGTCCCAAATATCAAGGCCCGGTTCTCCAGCCCGGGCAGCAGTCACCGAGAGCAAAAGCAGGGCAGCAAGAATGGCGTATTTTTTCATGGAAGAATCCCCTTGTGGAAAGAAAGCA
The DNA here is from genome assembly GCA_029935695.1 of Candidatus Krumholzibacteriia bacterium. Lineage (GTDB taxonomy): Bacteria > Krumholzibacteriota > Krumholzibacteriia > LZORAL124-64-63 > LZORAL124-64-63 > LZORAL124-64-63. The sequence continues at coordinate 5,195 of JAOZJV010000042.1, forward strand.
CGTCACAAGCAACAACACAGGGGTTACTTGTGACGATACAAAATTTCGCAATCTGCAGCAAACTCAGGAGCGAATCTGATCCAATTCACGGCGAAGTTTGTCCAAGCGCGAGAGGAATTCTTCCCGCTGCCCGGACACCAGTTTGCCGGCCATGGCCTTGTAATAGCTGATACCACCGGTCAGATTGTCGCGTATTTCCTGGGTTGCTTTGGGCGTGGCCTCAACCAGACCCTGCTTTCGGCGTTCAACCTCGGTTTGCAGCCGCTCCACATGCAGAGACAATTCCTTGAGGAACATATGGGGCCGTTTGGTATTCAGGGGCAGCCGGGCCCGGCCGTAAATGTGATCCACCATTTCCCGCAACTGGGCTATCCTTGAAAAGTAGACGGTGTTGGGACCGCAGCACACGGCGGTGCTGGCGTCGGGGTCGATGCCGTGGTGCACAGTGGCGCTGCCTGCCAGGTCATGGCAAATGCAAGCCTTGTCCTTGATTTTTGCTTCTTCAAACTGGCGTTGCACTTCGGGAATATCAGCTTCCTGAAGCTGGTTCAGTTTGCGGCGCTGGTAAGCGCGACTGGCGGTGCAAATAGGAACCTTGGTGAACTCGGTGTTCGAAACCAGGAAGCCTTTGGGACAGGCACTGCCAGGCTTGCCGTCATGAATGAGTTCGCGACGATGCTCTTCACTGGTGGAAGTTTTCAGACTCCAGAACGGCACGCCCAAGGGTGATGCCCCACTCAGGTGAACATCATCTTCACCGGCAGCCTGGATCTTTTCCAGATGATCCTGGTCGATATTGATCACATCGGGCACCAGCAGGAAAGGACTTCCCCAGCCCATGCCGTCGACTTCGTATTTTTCTTCCAACAGTTCATTTTCTTCGGCGGTGCCGATGCCACCTTGCACCGTCACGCGGATACTCATGGGTTCGTCAGGAATTTCACGGCCCAGTTTTTCCATTCCACTGGCCCAGATGCCCTGAAGCTGTTCCGCCAAATTAGCACGCTCGTTGTGGAATTGTTCGAGCACGGGACCCAGCAGGGTTCCTTTGCCGCCAAAGGCATGCCCGCCACAGTTCAGTCCCGATTCGATACGGTATTCACTAACCCACAATCCCTGACGAGCCAACAGCTTGCCCTGGATGAGGGCCGAGCGGAAATCGCTGACCTTCAAGACAATACGCTTGGGGATGTCGCCGGTGGAATCGGGGAAAAAATCGCCAAACTCGGCCAGGTAAGCGAAGAGCTTGCGATTCATGCCTGCCGAAAGAACAACCGAACTGCGCAGCTTGCTCTGGGCAAATCCACGCAACGCGCTCATGGCATCGGAAAATTTTGGAGAAAGATCTTCGCCCTTTGTCAGTTTTGCGCGATCCAACTTGGTCATGATGTTGACGTCAATGGCGCCCATCTGGATTTTTTCACGCAACAGATTTTGCAGACGGGTGCGTTCCTCGGGATCCAGGGTGGCCTGCATTTTCTGGTACGCAGAGCGTAAGGGAGAGTCGGGTAGCATTTCGAAATAGCGTGTGATCTCCGTGCCTTTTTCGAAGAGCGATGCCCGCATGTTGCCCACCTGTTTTTCAATCACGTCGTCCATGAGATTCAGGTACGATGTGATCCGGCGGGCACGGCTGTCTTCTTCCTTGGCATTGATTTCTTCAAAGGGAGTATTGTTGTCTTTGCTGATCAGACGGCGCATCTGCTCGATCAGCACATCGTCCACCAGAGAAACCACCGAACTGATGCCATACTTGGCAACCTTCACGGGAGTATCGATGGTGAAACCGGTCCCCATCACAGGGATATGGAACTTGTGCACGGGGTGCATCAAGGGATGATTCATGATCACTCCTGGAGACCGAGAGAGGTCGCCGGATTGAGGTCTGTAATCCCCGGGTGGACATTTACCGCTCCGGGGTTGAGAATGGCCCCACCCCTAAAGAGAGGGTGTCTGCCAAAACATCACTATAAAAGTAACCGAGCAGGAAAAATCCTGCAAGTCACGAGTGTTCTTATTGATAAAGGAAAATCAACATGATTGTGGTCATTGGTGGGGGGCCAGCAGGTTTTTTTGGGGCAATTACAGCCAAAGAGGCTCAGCCTGATGTTCCGGTGCTGTTGCTTGAAAAGCACCAACATGTTCTGCGCAAAGTACTTGTCAGTGGTGGCGGACGGTGCAATCTGACCAACAATTGTCATGATCCGAGAGAGTTGATCAAACAATATCCACGTGGCGGCCGGGAATTGAATGGTGCATTTCATCGGTTTGGTCCGGCAGATATTATGGGTTGGTTTGAAGGTCACGGGGTCCCGCTGAAGAGCGAACCAGACGGACGCATTTTCCCGCGCAGTGATACTTCCAGTTGTATCGTCGAAGCTTTGAGGGCGGCTGCCCATCAATTGGGAATCGAAATTCGGACAGGATGCGGCGTTATTGATTTGGAATTTGATGCTGCAGAAAAAGAATTTCTTCTGAAACTTGATGACAATTCAAAGCTCCGCAGCGCCAAAGTTCTGCTGGCCACCGGAGGTCAAACCAGTGGTGACAGGCGTGGCGGATTTGCTCTGGCAGCGGGCCTCGGTCATGGCATTGAAAACCCGGTGCCCTCCCTCTTCACTTTCAAAAGCCAGGATTCATTGCTGTATGGTTTGGCCGGATTGGCTGTGCCGAATGTTAGCATCAAAGCCACCGGAGACGCATTTCCAGGCAAGGGTCTTTCAGAGACAGGGGCCATTCTGGTTACACACTGGGGATTGAGTGGTCCGGCCATTCTGCGGCTTTCGGCATGGGGTGCCCGGGCCATGGCTGATGCTGATTACCGATTCAATCTGATGGTGAACTGGTGTCCCGAAGTTGCGCGTAATGATTTAGATAAAATGTTGATCACATGGGCTGAAGAAAACGGCAAGAAGCAGGTTTCCCATGGGCCGGAATTGGGAATTCCGCGCCGGTTGTGGGATGCTCTTTTGGAAAAAGTCAAAATTCCCCGGGATAAAAAATGGGCCGAATTGGGAAAAAAGAACCGGAATCAATTGGTGGAAGCTTTGACGGCCAGCAATCTGTCCGTTTATGGAAAGTCGGCCAACAAGGAAGAGTTCGTGACCTGTGGTGGTGTTCGATTGAAAGAAGTGGATTTCAAAACCATGGAGAGCCGGGTGCAGCCAGGGCTGTTTATGGCGGGAGAAGTTTTGGATATTGATGGCATCACTGGGGGATTCAATTTTCAGGGATGTTGGACTACCGGGTTTCTGGCTGGCATGGGAATGACATCATGATGAGGGAAATTTGGATTGCTGGGTTTGTAATGCTCTTTGCTGTGGTGGCTTTAGCGGAAATTCCAGTCATTGACAATCCTCTGGTTCCTCCTGCTGAGCGCACTGTTGAAATGGAAGAAGTTTGGCGCATCGGCGATAACGAGGGTGAAGAATTCATCTTTGGAGTTATTGGCGGAGTGCTGAGTGACGAAGCAGGGAACTTCTATCTTTTAGACACCCAATTGAGTGAAGTTTTCAAATTTTCTTCTGGAGGCCAGTATCAAAAATCCATCACCCAAAAGGGCGAAGGACCAGGGGAAATCAGCCTCTGTTATTTCTGTGGGTTATGGGACCAGGACATCATGGCCTGTCTCAATATTTCCCCCGAAGCAGTTGTACGATTTGATCTGGAGGGAACTCCCCTTAGCCAGCTTAAAGCGACTCCCTTGCCCGATCTTGGCTCCGAAGAAACCATCAGCGTTTATAGTTTTTCCCGTCGGGACGGCTTCATAGTGGGCTATGGACAGCATTTTTTCTTTGCAGAAGGTGAAATGTCTCAAATTTCATTCCTTTCAACTTTCGATGACGATATGGATGAAATTTTCCGCTACGGTCAACAACCCACCGGATACAATTTTCGAAAACCCATCACCGTGAATGAAGAAAAAGACTTTATTGCCCATACACGCTGGGCCCTGGGCTTAGGCGGAGAAGTTTATCTGGTTCCCGATCGTACTGGTTTTCTTATTGAAGTTCGTGATCCCCAAGGTACTGTTCTGCGTAAAATACAGCGCGAATGGCCTTTGGAAAAACGGTCTAAAGAAGAAAAACAAGAAGCCAAAAACGGATACCAGTTTTCGACCAACGGCATGGATATACCGGATATTTCTTACAGGATTTCCGATTACCCTCCCTCCATTCAAAATTTGAATTGGGTTGATGACCAGTTGTGGGTGGCAACCTCCCGCACTATAAAAAAGTCCAAAGAAACCCAGACCTATGTGGTGGATGTATTCAACCAGGAAGGAACGTTGCTGGAAGAACGAACCTACCGCATTCCTTTCGATCGGGAAAAGGATGAAGTTCACTGGTTAGGCAAGGGTCGAGCCATTGTGGTCAAAAATATCCATAGCGCCATGATTGCCGCACAGGGCAGCGAGTTGAAAGTGCAGGTGGGCGAAGGATCCCAAAAAATCCCAGAGGAAGAAGATTCCATCCTGGAAGTTGTCCTTTACCAAATCAAAAACTGACCTCCCCTTGTTTTATATAAATCCGGTTGCGGTTTTCTTCTATTTGGCTATTTTGCCAAGAAGGCAATTAAACCAAAAGGACCCTCATGCAACCCAAAACTCTGGACCAATTCACCGCCCGAGCCGGTATCCTCAAGGCCCTGGCTCACCCTTCGCGCCTCTATATGGTAGACCAACTCAACGCTGGATCCAAATGCGTGGCTGACCTTCAGGAACTGGTGGGAGCCGATATCTCCACCGTCTCCAAACATCTATCGGTGCTGCACAACGCCGGCATCGTCACTCGCGAAAAATGCGGGAATCAGGTTTTCTACAGTCTGCGCATGGCCTGTGTTATGGGCTTCTTTAACTGCGTGGAATCGGTGCTCAGCGGGCAGGCCCAGCGCACTGCAGACCTGGTGGAGGATTTACGGTGAACTGGAAACAGGAATGGAAAAAACTTGGCTGGGTTGTTGCCGTTTTTCTGGGCGTTTTCTTTCTCCCGGTGGGCACCGCCCGATTTGATAATGCAGTGGCCGAATCGCTGCAACTGGTGCGCTGGTATGCCCGGGAGCACGTACTGCTTTGCCTGGTGCCGGCCTTCTTTATTGCCGGAGCGATCTCCGTTTTTATTAGCCAGGCTGCGGTGATGAAATACCTGGGAGCCGGAGCTAAAAAAGTTCTCGCCTATGGTGTGGCTTCGGTTTCCGGTGGCATTCTGGCCGTATGTTCGTGCACCGTACTACCTTTGTTCGCAGGTATTTACCGCATGGGAGCCGGACTTGGTCCTGCCACAGCTTTTCTCTATGCCGGACCCGCCATCAACGTTCTGGCCATTGTTCTGACCGCGCGCATTCTGGGTTTGCAGCTGGGTATTGCCCGGGCCGTGGGCGCTGTTGTGTTCAGCATCGTCATCGGATTGTTGATGCATTTCTTTTTCCGAAAAGAAGAAGCAGAACGGGCAGCCATTCAGTCGCAGATGCCTGAACCGGAGGCTAACCGACCCCTTTGGCAAACCGCGTTGTATTTTGCCTCCATGGTGTTGTTGCTGATTTTTGCAACCTGGGGCGAGCCCGAACATGTGGCCGGGTTTTGGGCCACTGTGCATGGCGTCAAATGGTGGCTGGTGGGTGGCGCCGGCCTGGCCCTGGGAGTCATGCTTGCGGGCTGGTTTGAATTGAAAATCTGGAAATTGGCATTACTGGTTTTCGCGGGAGCCATCCTGTCGTATGCAGCGCCGAATGTCCTGCTTGCTTTTGCCGCCACCACCCTCTTGCTGGGTGTGATTCTGGCCACCAGCGGTGGCGAATTAAGAGAATGGTTCGATGCCTCCTGGGGATTCGCCAAACAAATTCTGCCCCTGTTGCTGCTGGGCGTGCTGGTAGCAGGCCTGCTGCTCGGACGGCCGGGGCACGAAGGCCTGATTCCGTCGACCTGGGTGGCGCAACTGGTGGGCGGCAACAGCCTCGGTGCCAATTTATTTGCAGCCGTGTCGGGGGCCTTCATGTACTTTGCGACTCTGACCGAAGTGCCCATTCTTCAGGGTTTGCTGGGAGCTGGCATGGGACAGGGCCCGGCCCTGGCCCTGTTGCTGGCTGGCCCTGCTTTGTCACTGCCAAGCATTCTTGTTTTGCGCAGCATTATGGGTCTAAAAAAGACCGCTGTTTTTCTCCTGCTGGTGGTTTTCATGTCCACTTCGGCAGGATTATTTTATGGATCGCTGGTCGCCTGACCAGCAAAGCAAAGGTAATACTGATGAAAGAACTTCTGATCCTTGGCACCGGCTGCGACAAGTGTGATCGACTGGAAAAACTGACCCGTGAAGCCGCCGACGGCATGAGCCTGGAGTATGATCTGCGCAAAGTTGGCGAGATCAACGACATCATTGGTTATGGTGTGATGGTCACCCCCGCGCTGGTGGTCGATGGCCATGTGAAGTGCGTGGGCAAAGTACCATCGCTGGATGATATCAAAGGATATTTGGCGTGAATAAACTGAAGGTTCTGTTTCTGTGCACTGGTAATTCCTGCCGCAGCCAGATGGCTGAAGGCTGGACCAAGGCCCTGCGCAGTGATGTGATTGAGGCCTATTCCGCTGGTATCGAAACCCACGGCATGAATTCCCAGGCGGTCAAGGTGATGGCCGAGGCGGGGGTGGATATCAGTGGGCATCATTCGAAATTATTGACTGATCTGCTGGATGTTCCGTTTGATCTGGTGGTGACCGTGTGCGACCACGCCCATGAAACATGTCCGGTCTTTCCCGACAAGGCTGTGATTTTTCCCCATGGGTTTGATGATCCGCCGGCTTTGGCTCGCGATGCAGCCACCGACGAAGAGGCCTTGAATCATTACCGAAGAGTAAGAGATGAAATCAGGGAATTCGTTCTGACATTTCCTGGTTCCCTGGAGAAATGAAAAAGGTCCGCCCGGCGGACCTTTTTATCCCTCGTTGATTATTGATCTTCCGGTAAGCCCATCTTTTCGCTGAGATTCAGCGTGGGCATTTCCCCATCCCATGGTTTGCCATCCAACAGATACCATTGGAACCAATCCACTGTTCGGTGCACATAATCCACCCGGCCAAACCGTTTGCTGTTTCCGTGACCTTCGCCTGGATACCACACC
>JAOZJV010000506.1:0-594 GCA_029935695.1 Candidatus Krumholzibacteriia bacterium
TCGATAAAGATCACCCAGATCAACTAACCCCAAGGTCTTCATGTCTTTAAGGGCAGCCTGCAAGACCGCGGCAGTGGCTTCGGCATCATCACCGGCGCGGTGAGGGTTATCGTGGGCAACGTCGAAATGACGAGCCAATTCTGAAAGACTGCGGCTGGCAAGGTCAGGCCACAGCTGGCGGGAAAGCTCAAGAGTGCACAAACCGGTGACCGCAGGACGCACCACACCCCGACGCGCAAACTCCCAGCTCAGGAATGGCAGGTCGAAACGAATGTCGTGGGCCACAAAGATATTTCCGTCGAGCAAGGTAGCCACGGTTTCGGCCACATCCGAAAAAGTGGGTGCACCTTCCAGATCGCGGTTGCTGATCCCCGTCAGACGAGCCACCCAGGGCGGGATGGTGCGATCGCTCCAGACCAGAGTCTCAAAACGATCGACAATTTCAGAGCCGTGCATGACCACCAAGCCGATTTCGATGATTTCGTCCACCCCAATCACACTGCCGGTGGTTTCCAGATCAACGATGGCGTAAGTGGCATCGTCCAGATTCTGCTGCAGGATGCTGGAACCTAACACGGTCCAGCAATGGTCGTG
>JAOZJV010000506.1:604-3168 GCA_029935695.1 Candidatus Krumholzibacteriia bacterium
TGTGGGTTTCCACAAAGCGGGGATCGGCCTTCAGCAGAGCACGCACCACTACCTGGGTTTCAGGCATTTCGTGGCGGCGGGCACCAAAAAGGCGCCGGGCAATGGCCGGAGTGGGTAAAGGCTTCTCTTGGCCGAGGAGAAATTCGTGCGCCTCGGACCGAAATTGTTTCAGATCACTGGATAACATGGGAGTATTATAGCATGGTCAGGAGGGGTGGGTCAATCACCTGCCGACAAATGAGCCACCGCATCAAACCCAAACCCAACCAATTCCATCACTTCCACCCGAATTCGAGCTGGTGGAACAGGAATTTTCCGGTTGGGGGGATCAAGGCTGGACACCGACCTGACCCGCTCCGAAGCATAAGCCAGGCCCAGAAAAGGAATCTCTTCATTCACCGCAGCGGCAATTTCCCGCGTCGATATCTGATTCATCTTACCAGCAGGCATAACTACACTTTGTGTATCGGCACTGGCCAGTATCCACTGGCGGCAAGTCATCTGATGACCGCCCACGATCCGGGTTGTGGACTGCTGACTGCTGACCTCGTCGGGCACAAAATCAGAAGTGAAGGAAGTGGAAATCATGGGATCATCGCGCAGCTCTTCGGGGGTGATTTCCTGGGGCCGGCCATCCTGCCAGTGGTGCACCGCAACGATGGATTGCAGCAAGGATCCTTCCCGTTTCAAGACATCCCGGGAGACCCGAATCTGGGCGCCCTGCCCCGGCAATGGCAACAAGGTGCCATCCTTTTGTTCCTGCAGAGGAAGAAGCTCCAGAAGAAGAGTTTTGTCATCGGACCCATCAGCCCTGGTCAGACAAACCAACCGGGTCAGGCCCTCTTCCCTGCGACCGCCGGCCATCACCTGGCTGCGGTAATCGACCCAGCTGCCCTCCTGCATGCGCAGAGGAATTTCCGGTTGCTTCCACAAGGTGAACAGATCCAGAGCCGCCGCTGGAGCTGCGGTCAGCAGAACGACGATCAGGGCCAAAGCCATAAAAATACGAACGGCCGACAACAGGGGTCGACCGTTCGCTTCTTTGCAGTAAATATTCAAGACACTCTTTCCTGCGGCCTGCTAGTGTTTGATTTTTTCCCAATAAACAGCGTAATCAAACTCAGGACTATTTTCCTGGTCGTGACACGTCACGCAGGCATCCTGAGCTTGAGCCAGCCACTTGCCATCACGCGAATGTTCAGTGCCATAACCATGACAAGCCTCACACTGCACGTTCACCAGATGATTGTAGGGGCGCTCTTCAGCATAACCGTTTTTGTAGCGGTAACCCGTGGTGTGGCAAAGGATGCATTCCGGTTCGTTGGTCTGACCTTTTTTGCGGATGGTGGTGAAAGCCTGGTTGTGACCTGATTCAGCATAAGCCGCCCAAGTGTCTTCATGACAACTCTTGCAGGCTCGGCCACCCAGATATTTTTCTTTCTCTGACCCCAGATCCCGGGGGAAAGCTGCCCGTTTGGCCAGCTTGAAATCCTCGAAACTGGCTTTGTATCCTTCAACACGGGCCAGCATATCCGGCTCATGTTCCACGGCGTCGTCCAGACTGACCAGGTTCACGTCCACAGCCATGACTTTGCCGTCGCTCTCTTCAATGAAAATATCAGCCCGCCCCACATAACGACCCTCATGGGGTGCGGCGAGGAAGATGGAGTCTTCCACGATGCGTTCGTTTTTCAGGGTGCGGTGGGTGTGACCCATAATGCAGATATCAATACCCTTGACCTCGCGGATCACGGTGTCGGTGTCGCCTTCACCCAAGTGCCCCAGCAGCACAATGGTATCAACTTCCTTGCGCATGCGCGGCAGCACATCACGCAAAGTGGCCACGGGATCTTTAACATCAAGACCGCTGTCTGTATCGGTCATGGTGATAATTTTGTGGTTGGGCCCGAGCACACTGACCAGACCGAATTTGATGCCGTTTTTCTCCACCACCAGGTATTCAGGAAGAATGAGCTCGCCTGATTCCCGGTTGACCACATTGGCACTGGTGAACGGCAAACTGTACTTCTCGATCATTTCCATCAGGAAAGGCAAACCATAGTTCAGGTCTGCTTCACCAAGGCCGATTCCGTCGTATCCGAAATCACCTGTGCATTCACACAGGAAACGGGTCTGGTGTTGATCATTTTTGTTGCGGCGACCAAAAAGGTCACCTCCGTCAACCATGAGCACAGGAACATTCTCATTCCAAACACTGTCGAAATAGGTCGCCCTCCGGGCAACCCCGCCACGCTGCTTGGATTTTCAGCCACAGGGCTCGATTTTACCCTTCACATCGTTCAGGTAAAGAATCGTGACGTTTTTCCAATTGCCACCATCGGCGGCATGGTCAAACAATATCAAATCATTGTCGATCCGGAAAAATTGCGTGCCTATAATATTCCTCTGAGCCTAATAAAAACTGCTGTCACCCGGGGCAATCAACAAACAGGTGCTTCAGTCGTTGAGATGGGGGAGGCTGAATATATGGTCACGGCAACAGGCTATATACAAAAAGTGGAGGATATTAAAAAAATCCCTTTGGGGCTCAATGCCAATGGAAC
>JAOZJV010000507.1 GCA_029935695.1 Candidatus Krumholzibacteriia bacterium
CAGCACCGTGAACGATTCGGGTGTGCCCAGTGTGGCGTTGGATATTCCTTCAGGTGTGGCCGGGGATGATGGCCGGGTGGATCCGGTGGCCCTGGCGGCCGATTTGACCATCACCGTGGGGCTGCCCAAGCGAGGGCTTCTGCTGGCTCCCGGTCGGGATTTTGCCGGCGACATTCAAGTGGTGGATATCGGTTTCCCCGCCAAAATCTACAACGCCCACAGCTCGGATCACCACTGGCTCAGCCGCAAGGATTATCTCTCTCTTTTGCCGCCGCGTCCCACCCACTGTCACAAATATGATTTTGGCCGAGTGGCTGTTCTGGCCGGCAGCCGGACTTACGGCGGGGCTGCTTATCTGGCAGGCCTGGGGGCTTTGCGCTCCGGGGTTGGCCTGGTGAAAATGGCGGTGCCTCTGGAGTTGGTCCAGTCGGTGCGCACAGGTCTTCCCGAGGCGCTGGCGGTGGGGCTGGCCACCACCGAAGCAGGCACCATCGAACGGGTTCCCGGAACCATGATGGAGCATCTGCTGGCCCAGCAAAATGCCGTGGTGCTGGGCCCTGGTCTGGATGCTGATGCCGCCACCGATGCCTGGGTTGTGGACTTTTTGAAGCAATTGGATGTGCCGGTGATTGTGGATGCCGATGGCCTGGGAGCATTTTCCCGCCTTGGTGCCGAGCCCCAGTTTGGGCCCGGCCCTGTGATCCTCACTCCCCACGCGGGAGAGCTGGGCAAGCTGGCCGGGCTGGACTCCAGCGAAGTGGTGGCCCGGCGTTTTGAATTGATTCCCGAGTTGGCTGCCCGTTGGGGTGTGGTGCTGATGCTTAAGGGTTCGCCTTCGTTGATTGCAGGACCTGATGGCCGCCTCTTCATCAACCCCACCGGTGATGACGCCCTTGCAAGGGGCGGTTCCGGCGACGTACTTTCCGGATTGATCGGTGGTTTGCTTGCTCAGGGCATTCCTGCCTTGGAGGCGGCGCTTCTGGGAGCCTACGTTCATGGCCTGGCCGGAACCCTGGCCAGTGAAAACAGCAGCCCGCGTTCGGTGCTGGTCCGGGAGACCGCAGCGGCCATTGGATCTGTGTTTGGAGCAATGGAAAAAGAAGCCAGTTCCCATGCCCATCTGCGGCACCAGATCTGGCCCGTCAGCAGCAAGGAAAATGAATGAAGGTCCTCGGCATTGAAACGTCCTGCGATGATACCAGCGTTGCTCTTTACGACAGCGAAACGGGCGTGGCGGAAAACCTGATTTCCAGCCAGGTTGAACTGCACAATAATTTTGGTGGAGTGGTGCCGGAGCTGGCCTCAAGGGCTCATCTGGTGAACCTGCTGCCCATTGTTGATCACTTGCTCAAACGGCAGAATCTGGCTTTGAAAGATGTTGATGGACTGGCTGTGACGGCTGGTCCCGGACTGGTGGGCGCCCTGCTGGTGGGGCTTTCCACGGGTAAGGCCCTGGCCATGGCGGCAGATTTGCCTCTGGTGGGCATCCATCACATTGAAGGACACATCCTGGCTAATGCCCTGACGACAGAGATGGTTTTTCCGGCCATGGTGCTGGTGGTTTCCGGTGGTCACACCGAAGTGATTTATATGCCGGAAATCGGCCGGTATGAAAAGCTTGGTGGGACCTTGGACGATGCCGCCGGTGAAGCTTTCGACAAGACGGCCAAGCTGCTGAAACTGCCGTATCCCGGTGGTCCGCCCATTGACCGCCTGGCGCCTAAAGGCACTCCCGGGCGATTCAAATTTCCCCGCCCTCTGCAGAAAGATCCTCGCATTGTCTTCAGCTTCAGCGGCCTGAAAACCGCCGTGCGCCTGGCCGTGGAAAAACTGCCCCAGCCCCTGACGGAGCAGGATGTGTGCGATGTGTGCTACGAAACACAGGAAGCCATCGTGGACAGCTTGTGCCAGCGATTGTTCAAGGCCGCCCGGCTGAAACATGTCAAAGCTGTCTACTTGGCCGGTGGTGTGGCCGCCAACGGTCGGCTGCGAGAAAGAACCGCCGAAGAAGCCAAAAAGCGCGGCTTGCATTTTGTGCCGCCGGAGCGCGTGTACTGCACGGACAACGCGGCCATGATTGCCTATGCCGGTTGGTGCCATCTGGATGCAGGCCGCCGCGATGGTCTCGATCTGGATAGTTTTCCCCGCGGCACGGTGACCTCCTGGCGCTGATTTTCCCCCTCCCAATCTCTGGCACGTCCTTTGCGTGATGAGGCATGAGCAGTACCCGGAAATCCGGGGTATTTCCAGTTTTTGTGCTTACGAAAAGGGAAAAAATGTCAGGGAAAGCAAAGGTTCTCATTGCAGATGATGAGCCTCACATCAGGCGTATTCTACAATTCCTGCTCCAGGGCGATGGTTTTGAGGTGCAAATGGCCGAAGATGGTGCCCAGGCCGTCGAAGTCATTGCCGATTGGCGGCCGGATCTGGTCCTATTGGATGTGATGATGCCACATATGGATGGATTTGCCGTCCTGGATCACATCCGCGGCAATTTTGAAACCTCCAATATTCCTGTGATCATGCTGACGGCCAAAGGCGAAGTTTCGGACAAAGTCCGGGGTTTGCGCGGAGGCGCCAATGATTACATGATCAAACCTTTTGATCAGGACGAGCTGCTTTTGAGGGTCAGCAACCTGCTGAATTCATCCCAGAGAGAGCGAGAGGCTAATCCCCTGACAGGTCTGCCCGGAAATCAGGCGATCGAACGGGAAACGGTGGACCGCATCACCAGCGGAGCCGATTTCGGTTTCATGTATATCGACATCGATCGCTTCAAAAGCTTCAACGATTATTACGGTTTCAGGCGTGGCGACGATGCCATCAGTTACCTGGCAAATATTCTGGTTCAGTGTTCCCGCAATTATGGGTCGGCCTCGGATTTTATCGGTCATGTGGGAGGCGATGATTTCGTTCTGATCACCGAACCGTGGTGCGCCGAGGAATTAGGGCGTCAGATTATTGAGGTCTTTGACGTGGGCATGATGGATCTGCACGATGACAAAGACGTGGAAAAGGGATTCTTACAGGTTGAAGGCCGGGGTGGCGAAATCAAACGCTTCCCCTTGATCACTCTGACGGTGGCCCTGGTGGCCGACGCCAAGCATGGTTTTCTGCATCCGGCCCAATTGAGTGACACCATGGCCGAACTCAAGCGT
>JAOZJV010000043.1 GCA_029935695.1 Candidatus Krumholzibacteriia bacterium
GCTGGCAAAGAGATGACCTTGACACCAAGACAGCGCAAGGCGTTTTCATATTGGAGGTGTTGTTCATGTGCTCTTGCCAGGTCAATTTCCTCACGCAAAAGATGAGTCAATTCACATTGATTAATTGATGGAGCAACCTGACGGGTTATCGCAATTTTCATGGCCTCGGTATTTCCTTTGGTTTGAAACAAGACTCAGGACTTTAAATGGCGCACACCACCAAAAAGAGAAATACCCCTGGCACCGCCTTCGAGCGCAGCAACAACTGCTTGTTCGAACTTACCTTCGTCTTTGAATGATGACAAAAACAACCCGGCATAAAGTGGACGACCAGCAGGAAGTGACTGCACTCCCTCTTGAACGCTGGCTTTTATCCAGGCAATGTCCTCTTCATAAAAATTTTGGTAAACCATGGGCAATACTGCATCCAGATTCCACTTGGACCAATCCTGTCGAACCAGGCGACGGGCAATAGTCGGAGAAGGGAAAACGGCAGCGGTGATCATTTTGTTCTGATCCCTGATCGTTTTCGACAACTGGTTGACAAGAGTGGTAATGGAGTTCCAGCGATAATGTCGCCATGATTCATCTTGAGTGGGATCGGCAATGTCCTCGATATCCTGGCCGGCAAGGGACTTAAACTGATCACGGCAGGCTTCACAATAACAATAATCAAACGCAGGCAGCTCTTCGTTCTGGACCAGGCCATATTTTTCCCAAAGAGCACGCGGTAATATTACATCGGGATAGCGAATGTAATCCAGATGGACTCCGGTCAATCCTTCGGCGGCTGCAATTCGGGAAAATTCCTCGATAAGATATTGCCTGACCTCGGGCCGGGAAGGACACAGGAAATGGTAATACGGAACATAAGGCGGGTTGTCGCTGGCAGAAACACCATTGCGGTTTACTACAAACCATTGCGGATGATTGGTCAGTAATTCCGCCCCACCACGACACATGGTCCAGGTCCAGGCATGAACCTGCAACCCTTCGGCGGCGGCCAGCCGGCAAGCCTCTTCTGTTGCTCCACCGAGAAGCAGTGAACTGACTCCGGCCTCCCTGAAATCGGCAAATCTACGCTGCCAGACAGATCTTTTTTCATCCTCAAGAACACGGGTCCAGGCCCAATGGTGAAGTCCGGGCCCGCTATTGGCAGCCAGTAATCGACCAACTGAACCAAGAGCCAGAGAGCCTGAGCCCAGCAATTGCAGAAATGCGCGCCGCTTCAAAACCAGACTGTCTCCTTGTCAGTATTCGTGGCAATGACCATAAGCTGATTCCATTTTACCGTATTGCCCGTTCCGTTTCAATTCATCCTGGTATCAAAGAGCGAGCAGTTTCACCGATGCCGATATCAAACCGAATTGAACTGCCGGACCGCCCACTCATCGAGCAAACGATTGACCTGCCCCACCAGATACAGCGGCAAAGAAATAAAAGAAAAAGTCATTGTTTCTTTTTGGGCAATTGAAGACTGGGCCTCAAAGCAGGACGGAGGCAAACTGCAGAATCTGACCGCAACAGGAGCTTTTTTTTCTGACACAAAAACCTGGAGAGATTTCAGGGATCCGGTTTTGCCTGCTTTAACTTCCACTGGGACGACTCGGCCTTCATGGGAAATAAGATAATCAACTTCAGCCTGAGAATTCCTTTGTTCTCTGTTCCAATAATAGAGTTCCGGTTTTTGGTAACTCTTTTGCCGGTAAAGCAGATGTTGGCCGATGAATTGTTCAGCAACCGCACCATTGTTGATCAACAGGATATCTGATTCCATTTGAAAACCCGACAGGCTCAAACCAAGAGATGATGTCATCAGACCCACGTCAAGAAACAATGGCTTGAAATCCTTGTCCTTGGTTTCGGCTCCAAGAGGAATTCCGTTGCCGGCACTGTGTCTAACGGAATACAGCACCCGTGCCAATTCCAGGAGGTCCAAATTGTTTGCCAGATCCCTGGCCTTTTCATCTCTGTCAATATTGACATATTTCAGTTTTTTCCCAACCAGAGCGGGCAGTCGCTGAAAAACTTTCCGCAATAACAAAGGATTGATTTTTTTGCGATATTTACTGAAATCATCTTCATAGGTCTGGAGAATACTTGCGTGCTCTTTCAACGTTGCCGAAATATTTTCGTTTTCAACATACCTGTTTATGGCTGCTGGCATTCCTCCAATAATCCAGAACAACTGAACAAAAAACATAAGGTTGTTATGAATGGAAGCTGGTATTGAGTCGTGTAAAGAGAATTCACTTAAATATGTGGATAGTTTGTTTTCCCCAAGAGCTTCCAGAAACTCACTGATGTCGAAGGGCCCCAGATGCAGGTATTCAATTCTGCCAACGGGCATGGAAAATGAATGTTCCGCCAATAAAAATTCAAGTAATGATCCTGCAGCGATGAGATGGATGTCGGGTCGGTCTTCATAAAAATAGCGCATCAGGGGCAGCATATGGGGAACGGCCTGGATCTCATCCAAAAAAATGAGTGTTTTGCCGGGGATAATATCGATGCCGGTTTCGATTTCGAGAAGCTTTAAACACTTGTCAATATTTCTATCTTCAAATAATTGCCCTATTTCCGGAGTTTTATCCAAGTTGATTTCAATAAAATTCTCAAAGTGATTTTGGGCAAAATCCCGTATCAACCAAGTTTTACCAACTTGCCTTGCACCTCGAATAATGAGGGGTTTGCGATTGGTTTCATCTTTCCATTGGATGAGATCTGCTGTTGCTTTGCGTTCCATGGTTTGCCCTCGTTGAAAATCTCAAACCCCAGAGTGGCTGAAATACGGCGTTATAATAGCCGAAAATGGATAAAATACAAGGGTAAAATTACAAGCCCTGGCTATACTGCGCATTTGTAGATACGGTAATCAACTTGCTCAATTGCTGCCGTGCCTGCTCATCACCGTTCAAAAAGTTCTCAAAGTGCATGACCAACTCTGCTTTATCATGTTCCGCTTTAGAGCCTGCCCCGATATTGGTCAAATCGATAAGGAACTCATCAAACTGATCAGCCAGCTCATTGACGATGTCGAAGTTCAGAAACTGCTCGTGGTTGTAGATGCTGGGATAGCCGCCCTTCTGCTTATCAATGGCAAAAGAAACCCCCTTCACATTTGTAATGGTGGTGGCCTTTTCACAAGTGAGCATACAACCATCATCGATGCCTGGTTTTGTACAACCCACCGTTTGCTGGAAGAAACATTGACGGCTGGTCATCATCAGAATCGGATGATAAATGCTGTACAGCATTTTGAAGTTTTCCGGGCGTGCAATTTTTTCGATCTGGCTGCGATTAATTTCGTTAGAGATAAAGGCACCGGCACAGTTCAACTCTTCTTTTAAAGTTAACAGTGCGTATGAATTGGTCGTGTTTAAGAACGGACCTGCGATCCACTCGACACCCATTTCAAACGCTTTGTAGGCAACACCGGTATTGTTGCTGACGATACGAGCCGGGCTGACTTGCTGGAGTAGTCGCACAGACTCGTCGTAATCTTTACCAATTAATACGGCAGGAAACCACGGAATCAAGCGCGGGTTGCGCCGAAAAATATCAATGTGCTTGTCGCAATTTTTTTCCCAGCTTTCTGGCAACTTGAAATATATATCGGCGTCCGTTAAGTCACATAAATGCATGTCTTTTTCATCGGCAATCAATATCGACATGGTAGGTTTGCCAACCATTATTTTATGGCTCTGCAACGGCGCCACTTCAACCTGTGGAATCATTTCTACAAAATTATTGAGTAACAAGGTTGCTTGATTTTTTAAGACTTTCAGCTCTTTAAACGGAAGGCTTAAACCACTGCCCAAACCACTGCAATCCAAAGAGTCGATCATGTAATCGATGGTGGCGAAATTCTTAAAACGCCTCTCCAGTGTCACCTGGTCAATCGTTGGCTGAGTGGCGGGACTAAGGTGCGATTCAGTTTGCACGGTGAAGGATTTTTCGTTATCACCAACGGTCATGGTTAAACACAAAGGTTCGTTCAGCTGTCCCGTAAAAACTAAAGCCAACGGCCTTTTATCAAAGCTAAGGTCTTTGATTTTTTCAGCCAGTTCAGCGCCCAGGTCCAACCTCTGGGCGTAAAGCTCTTCTCTCGCTTCCTGGGCTTGCACCTCAGTAGTCGCATTACTGATATCAACGGCATGCTGCACACTGTGACCACGAGGATTGTCGATAAACATATCCCTGGTGAGGTTGCCGATTAAAAACGAGTTGGTAAAGTCACGGTTAAAAACGCGGTGTAAGTTGGAATCGTCTTTTAAAATTTTACCTGTCTTAACAAAGTGATCGATCTGCTTTCGCCATGTGTCGATCACGGTGTAAACATAGTGCGCACCCTTGATACGGCCTTCAACTTTCAATGAATCCACTTGTGCATCGACCAATTGTGGAAGATCAAAATAGGCTGAATTGTCTTTCAAATTGAGAGGAAACAGGTTCCCTTCGGCAGTAATTTCATATTCATCCCGACACGCCTGGCTGCAACGGCCACGATTGCCAGATCGCCCCACACTGACCGAACTGGAATAGCACTGGCCAGAAAATGCAACGCACAAAGAGCCATGCACGAAGACTTCGGTCAGGACGTTATGCTCATGCGCCAGGGCAGTCATTGTTTTGATTTCGCTGATATTTAACTCGCGCGATAAATTGACGCGAGATGCGCCAATTTTTGCCAGGAACAGAATCTGCCCTTCGTTAACAATCGTCATTTGCGTTGAGGCGTGAATATCGAGGGTCGGGAAATGCTTCTTAACTAAATTGAACACACCCAAGTCCTGAACAATGATGCCGTCGATACCGGAATTAACCAGCTTGTTCAACAGTTTGATCATCATCGGTATTTCATGCTCAAGAATGACCACATTCAATGTCAAAAATATTTCACAGTCGTATTTGTGCGCTAAGCGTAAGATGCCTGTTAAGTCTTCAAATGAAAGATTGGTGGCGCGATTACGGGCATTGAAAGTAGCTAAGCCACAATAGATAGCATTGGCACCGGCAACAACGGCCGCTTTAACGGCTTCGACATCCCCACCGGGTGCTAATAGTTCGATTTTTCTGCTCATGTGGCGAACTCACTTAATTCTTAGCAGTAACATGGCAGGTGGGTTTAGCGCGGAATTTTACCGGAACCAAAGAGTCATGCGGTAAATTTACCTAAAAATTGGACAATCTAAAAGTAAAGCTTTCTCGCAGAATGAAGTTATGATTGGACGATGAGTCGATTTGTACGAGATGACCCATCTATTGGACAGGTCATCTGCAAAAATTAGCTTTCATTTCCCCTATTTTCCCAAACCAGACCTACAACTCCCAAATTACCAAAAGAACAGCTCCGGTGGCAGACCAAAACGGCCCATGATCGGTGTGCTCGGTAATCAAATGGTAATGGCCAGCCCGATATACCTTACCCTTTACCTCATATTCCCCCTCCAAAAGGTAGTGATGTTCAGCCACGATGTGCGAATGTTCATCCATGGAAAACCCGGACGGAAGCTTCAAAAGCATGGTCAAGGGATTACCCGAAGAATCCTTGCGTAAAATTTTACACATTGTTCCGTCAGGGTAATTTTCTGCCTGCTCCCAGGAAAGATCAGCTGAGTTGATTGATTTCTCGCTCATTGCAGTGCCTCCTTGTGTTACCACGGCCATGACAAAACCAGCTCACGTTGTGCCCATATGTGCATAACATAAACTATTTGGACAGCTACCGCAAGATATCCAGGTAGACGAATTGAGTAATTCCACGGTAAATTTTTTATATCGTCTCTGGGAGGAAAAAAGTATTGCAGTTTTGCACATAGGTGCTTAACTTTGGTTTTAGAATGAAAGGATCGAGCTTCATGCCACGACCACAAAAAAAACGCATTGTTTATCGACCACCGGTCCATACGAGATTCAAGCCGACTGGAGTACGGTCCAGTTTTCTGGAAATCCTGCCCTTAACTCTCGATGAGCTCGAAGCGATCCGTCTGGCGGATTACGAGGGCCTTGATCATGCCGACTCTGCGCTGGAAATGGAAATATCCCGTTCGACTTTTTCCCGTCTTGTGGAACGAGCCCGGTGCAAGGTGGCAGAGTTTCTTATTGAAGGCAGGCATCTGCAGATCGAAGGGGGAGAGATCCATTTTCAAAGCAACGTGATGCGCTGTGGCGATTGCGGACACCATTTGACCATCAATTTTGAATCGGATCAGACGACGTGCCCTTCCTGCGGCTCGTCGAATCTGATTGACCTGGCAGGCGGCTTTGGCCACGGACGCTGCTGCCGCCGCCATCACAATAACCGACGGAGGTAGCATCATGGCTGGTGGAGACAGACGAGGGCCCAGGGGAATGGGACCCATGACAGGACGAGGGATGGGATATTGCGCCGGAAATGACAGGCTTGGTTTTGGCCGACGCGGCGGCAGTGGATTTGGTGGTGGATTTGGGCAAGGTTTCGGTCGTGGCTACAGAAGGGGCTGGACCGATTTTCACCCCCAGGAAACACGCAGACCGGAGTACTCGGATTCGATCAACGAATTGGTTGAAGAAGCAGCCTTACTTCGAGATCGCCTTGCGGTACTTGAAGAGCGTTTGGCCAACCAGAAGAACAAAGACTGAGCCGGCCGAAGCGGTTGTAAAAAGACAGGAGACATCATGTCTGGTGGTAGAGGAATGGGTGGCGGCGGCCGCAGTGGTAGCGGCATGGGACAAGGGGGCGGACAAGGGTCCGCCGGTGGCGGTGGCGGTCGTAACCATGGTGGAGGTTTTGGTGCCGGAGGCCAGTGTATCTGTGCCGGATGCGGCAAGAAAGTGCCTCATCAGAGAGGCCAGAAATGTACTGACCTGAAGTGTCCCGATTGTGGACGCACCATGATTCGCGAGGAACTGCTGAACAGCAAAAAAAAGAAAGGTGACAAATCGTGAAACGAACTTTTGCTATCCCCACCATGGGTGGTAAATCCTGTGCCCATTTTGGTCATTGCCAGAGTTTTGCCGTCGTCCAGGTTGATGGCGCCGATGTTGGCAAAGTCCAGTTCATGGATCCGCCGGCCCACCAACCGGGAACTTATCCCCGTTACCTGGCCGATCAGGGCGTAAATATCGTTATTGCCGGAGGAATGGGTGTCATGGCTCAAAACCTCTTTCGCGAAAACAACATAGAGGTCCACATGGGGGTTGGCGAAGAAGAACCTGGATTTCTGGTGGAGCAATTTCTCAATAACGAACTTAAGACAGGCGAAAATCTCTGCAATCACGATACCGACGACCACGTACCCAACTGCGGGGGTTGATCCTTGAAAGTTGCAATAGCAAGCGGCAAGGGAGGTACCGGAAAAACCACTTTGGCGACCAACCTGGCTATGTTTCTGGCCCTGAACGAACCGACCGTACTGGTGGACCTTGATGTTGAGGAACCCAACTCGGGATTGTTCATCCGGGGTGAACCCGTTCATGAAGAGGCCAAGAACAAGATGATTCCCGTTTGGCGGGAAGACAATTGCAGCCTCTGCGGGAATTGCCAGGAAGTGTGCAACTTCAACGCGATTCTGAAAATGGGACCCAGCATCATGGTCTTCCCTGAACTGTGTCACGGGTGTTATGCCTGTGCCGGGCTCTGCCCCACTTCATCGCTGACCATGCAACCTAAAAAGATGGGTGACCTGAAGCATGAGCGGATCGGTAATCTCGATTTCATCGAAAGCCGCCTGATGATCAGTGAAGAGCAGGCTGTTCCCCTGATCAAACAAACCATCGATTACGTCGACAACCTGTTCTCCGACGAGACCTTAAAAATTTTCGACTCGCCGCCGGGTACCTCCTGCCCTGTTATCGAGGCAACCCGAGGAGTTGATCTGGTGTTGCTGGTCACCGAACCCACGCCGTTCGGACTGCATGACCTGAAGCTGGCAGTCGATACGGTTCGACAACTGGGTAAGGAATTCGCCGTGGTGCTTAACAGGTACGGAATCGGTGATGACCAGGTGGAGCGATATTGCGCCGATGAGGAAATAAATCTTCTGGCACGAATCCCCAACAGCCGCCGGGTCGCCGAAATCTACGCCTCAGGCGGGCTGCTGTACCAAAGTGTTCCTGAGGTTGCCACCGCCGTGGAAGAAATCGCTGATTTCATCCGATCGCGAAGGAAGGAGGTTCTCTCATGAAGGAGATCGTAGTCATTTCCGGAAAAGGGGGAACCGGCAAAACTTCTTTGACCGCCTCCTTTGCTGTGCTCGCCGGCGAGAACCTGGTCGTGGCTGACTGTGATGTTGATGCGGCGGATATGCATATTCTGCTGAAACCGGATTTTGCCTGGTCCGAAGAATTCTATAGTGGCGAACTGGCAATCATCGACCAGGAGCTGTGCACGGTTTGCGGGGACTGTGCCGCAGTCTGCCAATACGACGCCATCCCTGTGGTGGACGGACGTTACGTGGTTGACGAGATCGGCTGCGAAGGATGCGGTTACTGCGCCCGGATCTGTCCGACCGAAGCAATCACCAATATCCCCCAAAACGTGGGCAATTGGTACCGATCGAAAATCCGGACCGGTGCCACCATGGTTCACGCCCGTCTGAATATTGGAGCCGACAACTCAGGCAAACTGGTGGCCAAGGTCAAAAATGAGGCCAAAGAGGAAGCGAAACGAGCCGGCAAAAACCTGATCCTGGTTGACGGTTCACCCGGTGTGGGCTGTCCAGTGGTTTCCTCTCTTTCGGGGGCATCGCTTGTGGTGCTGGTCACCGAACCGACTATTTCAGGCCTGCACGATTTGCGGCGTGTCCATGAACTGGTGAAGATGTTTGATCTGCCCTCGGGCTGCATCGTCAACAAAGCTGACCTGAACCACGAGGTGCTGAACGACCTTCGTCAATTCCTGGACGAAGAAGGTATCGTCCCACTGTCTGAAATTCCCTACAACGAGAAATTTACCGAGGCAATCACCGCCGGCAGAACTATCGTGGAACATGATTCGGATCTGGCAAAAACAGTTAGTAGCAGCTGGCATAAAATTATGAAACTTGTCGAAAACGACTGAAACCGGGGGAAGGATTCCAATCCGGATCTCCCCTAAAATTAGGAGAAGGAAATGAAACTGATTTTTACAGCCCAAGGTACAGAATGGGAATCTGCTATGGATGCCCGCTTCGGACGAACTCGGTATTTCTTCGTTTACGACGAAGAGAGCAAGGACGTCCAGATCTATGATAACGCCGCCATCGAAAATGAGGCCCACGGTGCAGGACCCAAAACAGCTCAAAAACTGGTTGAATTCGGAGCCAAGGTTCTGATCACAGGAAACGGTCCCGGAGGAAACGCTGGTACGGTTCTGAAGACCACGGGTGTGGAGATTTTCGTTGGCGCAGGTGAGATGACCATTCGTGAAGCCTATGACGCTTATCTGAACGGATCCTTGAAAAAATTCCAGGGCGTGTAGCCCATGGAAAAACTACGTGTAGCAACTGCATCCGACGATGGTGAGAATTTCGTGGATCGCCATTTTGGAGATGCCGAATTTTTTCACGTGTACGATGTTTCTCCCGAGGGCATCGAATTCATTCTGGCCGTAGAGAACAAAACAGAGGAAGAAGAGGGGCACGCCGATCCGAAAAAAGCCAAAGGTATTGTCGGTATCCTGAAAAAACAGGGAGTACAAGTAGGCTTGACTCGGGCCTTTGGTCCCAATATCAAGCGAATAAAATCAAAGATCGTCTGTGTCCTGACAGCTCGTAAGGCCGTTTCCGATGGGCTGGAGCTGATTCAGGAAAACTATGATACCGTTGTTGCGGAATGGGACAAAGGAGAAGACAGACATTTCCTGAATCTGAAGCGTGAATAAACAAGGATCTATCCGTTTCCTCATACAGCCACCGATCAGATCCTATTGCAAATCCGATAAGCATCGGCGATTGCGTCCTCGGCGTTGCCCACGTGACGGGCGTCTCCGATCATGTAAAAAGGCACGGCTCCATCGATTTGTTCCATGAGTTCATTCCTGCTTTTCATACCCGTTGCCACTACAATCAAATCAACATCCTCGAACACAACCTGTTCTTCTTCCCGCAAAGCATACACCGTTCGTTCTTCAATACGCTGGATATGAGTCCGGTCGCTGAACCTTGTTCCGTTTTCCGTCATGATTTTCAGGGATAACTTTTTTGCTATCATCTCCATGTCTTCGCCGAAATCGGTCGTCCGTTTCACGATGGTGATACGGTTTCCGCGGGGAATCAATGCCGTAGCCACATCAACACCGATCAGACCACCGCCAATGATCAGCACATGCTGGTCGCGCGGCAACTCTTTATCAGCCAAAATATCAGCTCCACGGAAATCATGGAGCCCGGGAATGGACGGAACTTTCGGCTGGGAACCTGTCGCCACAATCACCACATTGTGGCCTATTACATCTGCTGCATTGGCCTTCCTGGCCGTGGGGACGATTTTCCTGCGCTGCAGCTCTTCCTGAAAATATGGTACGAGGCGTTTCATTGACTGTTTGTGAGGTGTAAGTGGAGCGAGATTGAACTGACCGCCGAGCTGCTCGTTCTCGAACAGATCAACCGTGTGTCCCCGGTCGAACAGCGTGACGGCCGCCTGCATTCCTGCCAGACCGCCACCAACCACAGCCACCCGAAGCATGCAGTGCGCAGGTTCGATGGAGAGATGCTCATGACCCACTTCCGGATTCACCAGACATTTCAGCCCTGTGCCTGATTTCACACCACCGAGACAACCTTCGGCGCACGCAAGGCATGGACGAATTGGTCCCGTTGTCTTGTTCAGTACCTTCCCCACAAAATCGGGATCTGCAACCAGGGCACGCCCGACTGCCAGATAACATCCCGGCATATTTTTTTCCAGTTTTTGTGCAGTATCCGCATCGTCAATACGGCCCACCGCAACCACCGGTAAATGGGCCTCCTTGTGGATTGTTTCAGCCATGGCCCATGTCTTGCCCCGGGGAACAAACATGTGCTGAAAGTACCAGGGAGGCGTGCTGCACACAGTACCTGCCGATACGTGCACCGCTGCTACATTGTGTTTTTTTAGTTCCTTGGCCAGAGCGACCGATTCCTCGAGTTCGATTCCCCCCGAGACCATTTCGGCTCCGCTGATGCGAACGATCACCGGTAAGTCCACCGCCCCTGCCACAGCATCGACCACCTCCAGGGGAAAGCGGGAACGGCCAGTGAAGTCGCCCCCATATTCGTCTTGGCGATCGTTGACCAAGGGAGACAGAAATTGAGCCAACAGATAACCGTGGCCCAGCTGCAGCTCCAGGATGTCAAAGCCGGCTGACACCGCATTCCGGGCCGCGGACACGAAGAGATCCCGGACCGCAGCCATGTCCTTTTTGTCCATTTTTTTCGGCTGGGCTCCACCCGACTCGCAAGCCTTATCCGTAGAGGAAAGAAATACATTGTCCGGAATTCGCGGATTGGCCATGCGGCCCGGATGGTTCAGATGCGCGATGGCCCTGGCTCCACCCTCGTGAATAACACCAACCAGCTGCTTCAGACCGGAAATCTTGTCATCACCGTCGATCCCCATCTGGGCCGGAATCTCACGCAGTCCCGAATGCAGGTAGAAAGGTTCCGGGATCACTGCTCCTACATGACGTGCACGCTTCCGGTAATAGGCAAGGTGCTTGACAGTCACGAGTCCATCACGATCGCAATAGCCGGTCTTAATGGGTGCGAAAATATACGGATTTCTCAGTTTCAACATGAAACTCTCCTGTCGCCGGTTTTCGGGGACTTCAGCAGCCCTCAACGGAGCTCACCATTTTTTAGGTTTGCGCAAATAATACCTGTGTCCGTTATAGTCGGTTTCCAAAAGACGGTTTTCGCTCAACAGCTCCTCCACCAGAGACCAGGAAGCTCCCGTTCGGTCCAGGAGTTCCTTTACGGCTGCGGAACGCATGGGATGCACTGCCGTGGTGGCCAGAAGGCTTTCCTGTGGATCACCCGCCGCGGAAAATGAATTTCCTTCATAACCCATCAGGTATTCCACTTCCGCCAAGTGCTCGGTTAGGACATCATGAGCTCGGACCAGGGATTCGGCTTCAGGGGGCCGAACCCACTTTGCCACGGGCGGCCGCGTCGGCACGGAAAGATAGGCCCGATCCGGCTTAAGAGAGGAAAGGAATTCCGCCGTGCCGACAGTTTGAGCCGTGGCGTCATTCACACCGGCTACCAGCATTT
>JAOZJV010000508.1 GCA_029935695.1 Candidatus Krumholzibacteriia bacterium
ACCGTTGGTTGAGATAAACCACAATCATTCCCGATTGAAGTCAGGTTCAACAACTGCCCACATCTGCCTGCACAAATTTTCAGAAAAAGCTGGAATGCCTCCAGGTCCCCGATGTTGATCATCTGTCTTACATCTCGTTCAATATACGCCTCTATATAGCTCGTTAACCACTCCTGTGGAGGCAATTCCTCTTTGTGGATTCTGGGATAAAATCCAGTCCACATGACATCAAACAAATCATCTCTCAGTGGTGGTTTTTCACGTAGTTTAAACTCGTCCGAACCTGGCAATTGAATTTTGTTGCCGCACAATTCAGCATTTGAAAAGGGTAGTAAAGTAAGAAATAGAGTCCTGCCAGCCAGTGTTTGCGAGACTGTTTCCAATAGAAGCAGGTTTTGTGATCCTGTTAAAATGAAACGTCCAGGTTCCGGATTATCGTCAACAATCCCCTGTATATATGAAAGCAAATCAGGGACTCTTTGAACCTCATCCAGGATCACAGGTCCATCAAATTGAGCTAAAAAATCTTTGGGGTCATTGATCGCAAAAGTTCTTGTTTCAGGATTTTCCAGAGATAAATATTCAGCCTCTGGAAAAACATGTTTAACCAGTGTGGTCTTTCCAGACTGTCGTGGTCCAGTCAATGTAACGACCGGATATCTTGTGGCTGCATCTGCCAATTTTCCACTCAAATGTCGGTGAATCATTTTCAAACCTCCCTGAAACAACTGTTTTCTGCCAATAAACATAATAATAACAAATCAAACATTCAATGTTCAATTTGCGATTTCTTGTTTTATTGAAAAACGCATACCGTTCCAAGAAATCAACTTCACTTTGAAGACCGTCCTTATTTTCAGAATTGTAAAAACAAACTGTTTCAATTTTGGTTGTTTGAAATAATAGCTTGTGATGGAAATATTGCACTATTTGGGGAGGATTTGCAGAAGCTGCGAAACTAGTTTTTTTTTATCTTCCCATTCATTTCTGATACACTACATCGCTGGCAGAAAAAACACCATCTGTTATCAGAACGTGGTAGTGGATATGGGAATTGAGAAATCCGCCAAAGCGGTGGACAAATGCAACTGCCCCAAACCTGGAGCAAGCAGGAGCACCCGGTCAGCGCAACAAAACCCATTGGCGGAATTGCGATCATTAGGTTTCAATTGTGGTCGCGTGGAATTTTTCTTTTAATTTAAAAAATCTTCCACCACGGAACAGCAAGAATACCAGGTGCAATCCACTTCAACGTTTTCCCGGTATGAATCAACAACCCTGCGCGTGACCTGTGGGGATATTCTCTCTTGAAAGTATGCAAATGCCTGGTGTCCTTAAATTGTGGTTTACCAGAGGATTTAACTTCAATTGGCAATAATTGATTGCCAGATTCAATCACTAGATCCACTTCTTCGCCCGTAGTTGTTCGCCAATAGAAAAGGCCGGTATTTTCAATTCTGGATTCTTTCCAAACCAAAAGATCATTTAATACCAGGTTTTCAAGATGGGCTCCGCCGGGAGACTCACCATCTGCAAGACTTAATGCAACGCCAGTGTCACCCCAATAAAGTTTGGGGGATTTAATCAGCCTTTTTGTCCTGTTGACAGCATAAGCAGGTAATCTGACCAGCATGTATGACGCCTCAAGCAGATTCAAATACCTGTGGACAGTTGCCTGGGGAATGGATACGTCTCTTCCCAGATCAGTTTGGTTGCCAAGTTGCCCGAGTCTTAAAGACACCGCTCTCATCAGTCGACGAAAATCTGGCAGTGAACTTACTGAAGACAAGTCTTGCAAATCTCTTTCGAGATAAGTTTTCACATACCCGTTAAACCAGATCGTTCGATCAGTCTCTTTTTTTAATTCGATTGCCGGAGTAGGGAAACCACCTCTGCGCGCCAGAGCTTTCCAGTCTTCCGGGGCATTAATCTTGGACTCAAGCAAATCAATCCACTCCTTGTCTGGAGTGCTAATTAGCTCTTCCCAAAACCCACACTTGCCCAGCCCCATTTGCTCATGACGAGTCATAGGCCACAAAGTTAAATAGCTTGCCCGACCCGCAAGTGATT
The DNA here is from genome assembly GCA_029935695.1 of Candidatus Krumholzibacteriia bacterium. GTDB lineage: Bacteria > Krumholzibacteriota > Krumholzibacteriia > LZORAL124-64-63 > LZORAL124-64-63 > LZORAL124-64-63. Next base: position 2,071 of record JAOZJV010000508.1, read on the forward strand.
CAGAAACTTTGCGCATTAAAAGAAGATTGGCTGAGCCGGTCAGAAGGAATTGGCCAGGTTTACGATCAGAATCAATAGCTTGTTTTACAGCATGCAACAAAGATGGTTCCCGTTGAATTTCATCCAGGGTAACCGGGTTAGTGCCCCTTACTAAAAGATCTGGGTCATGTTTTGCTGCATCCATAACATCGAGGTCATCAAGTGAAAAATAATCCCGGTTACCGGGAGTTAGTTCATTTACTAAAGTGCTCTTACCTGTTTGTCTTGCACCTGTTACAATGACAGCAGGCATGACTTTCAAGGTATTTACCAATGTGTCGGTTATTAACCTAGGCTTTGTAGTATTATTCATGCCTTGGATGATATCCATTCACGGCGTGGATAGTCAAGAAAAATATAGGTTCTCATCGCCCTGCGGGATCGCGTAGCGATTTAATTCCAGGTTTCGTCTATTGTCTCGGCCGACTGATCCATATCCGGCCACTCATTCTCATTCGCCTGGGCAACCTGGTCGAAATCCATTTCCACCTGGGGTGGGGCTCTGGCTGGGAGGACGACCGGAGGTTCAGACGGTTCCCCGATATGCAGCAAGATCTTTTCGATGACCACAGGCTCCATGATGGCGATTTGGCCTACAGGTTATCTACCTCGTGGGTGATCGATGTGTCGGGATAGTTATTGGTTCAGGAGGTACGGCTGAAAAGCTTGTCGGAATGCGCATTTGACATAAGACAAACATTTTCATTTGCACCCATATCATTCTTTGTGTAACATTTCGTCAAGTGACGAAATATAGAAACACAATAAAGCAACTCCACATACCTATGTGAGCCTGCGGCTACCTGTCAGAAAGGACCGTCCCCGTGGATGAATTTGTCAAAGTCGCCAAGGCGCTATCCGATCCTGGTCGCGTGCGGATCTTCTGCGCGTTGCGTGGGACCGAACTGTGCGTGTGTCAGATTGTAGATTTGCTCGGGCTGGCCACCTCGACCATCTCGAAGCACATGTCGATTCTGCGTCAGGCACGCCTGGTGGAGTCGCGTAAGGAGGGGCGCTGGGTCTACTATCGTCGGGCCGAGAAC
>JAOZJV010000509.1 GCA_029935695.1 Candidatus Krumholzibacteriia bacterium
GACCGCGGAGCAAGGTTGGTCCGCGATTTACCTCAAAGCGTGAAGGCGTCAGCGGTGGTTTCATCGATCTGATCCGACCCCGGAAAGAAACGCTGCGCGCCGTGGACAACGTGGCTTTCGATATTGAAGCCGCAGAACTGGTGGGCTACATCGGGGCCAACGGCGCGGGCAAAAGCACCACCATCAAAATGCTCACCGGCATTCTGACACCCACCAGCGGGGAAGTCACCGTGGGGGGATTGGTTCCCTGGCGCAATCGTCTGCAATACACCCGGCACATCGGGGCTGTCTTCGGTCAGCGCACCCAGCTGTGGTGGGACCTGGCCGTGGTGGAATCTTTCCGGCTTCTGCAAAAAATTTACGAGGTGGACGATACCACCTACCAGCAGCAAATGGGCATCTTCAACGAACTGCTGGACATCAATGATTTCCTGCACCAGCCCGTGCGCAAACTTTCTTTGGGTCAGCGCATGCGCTGCGATCTGGCCGCTGCCCTGCTGCACAAACCCAAGGTTCTTTTTCTGGACGAGCCCACCATCGGTCTGGATGTGGTGGCCAAAGACAATGTGCGTGGTTTCCTGCGGGATATTCGCCAAAGCCAGGGTGTGACCATCATCCTGACCACCCACGACCTCGGCGACATCCAGCAGCTGTGCAAACGGGTGATCATTATTGACCAGGGACGCGTACATTTCGATGGTCAGCTATCGGATCTGCGCTTGCAGACCGGTCATCAGGTGCGCCTGACGGTGGAGCTTCGTGAGGGGATGTCCAGCGATAAGCTGGCCCAGGTCACCGACGGGATGCCCGTGCAATGGGAACCATCCGAAGGGTTGCGGCACACTGTGCAGTTCAACCGCAGCGAGGTTCCCGGGGCTGAAGTCATCAAAAAATTGGTCAATGCCTGCCCGGTGTCAGATCTGAGTCTGGCCGAGCCGCCCATCGAAGAAGTGGTGGCCCAGATTTACCGTGACGGCGGTGTGGCCAAATGATTCAGGAAGCCACCAATATTCTCAAACCATGGCGCCGCAGCAGACAGGGCACTCTGGGCCTGCACGGCAACTTCATCCGCCTGGCCTTCCTCAAATTTCTGGCCTACCGCCTGCGTTATTACACCGGGGTGCTGACCTACACCATCTATGTGGCTGGTTTCTATTTTCTTTACCGGGCTCTGTTTGCCAGCAGCACCGACGGTGGCAATCTCATCGGCGGCCTCACTCTGGATGAAATGATCACTTACGTGGCCATCAGCTGGATTGGACGCAGCTTTTATTTCAACAACATTGCCCGGGAACTGTCAGGCCAGATTCGCGATGGTGAAATTGCCATGCAGCTGATCAAACCCTACAATCTGCAGACGGTGATGATGTTCGAAGTGGTGGGTGAAAGCATCTTCCGGTTGTTGCTGTTCACGCTGCCGATCATGATTGTGGTGGTTCCTCTTTTTGGAATCCAGGGGCCACCTGATCCCACGCTGTACGGCTGGTCTTTCCTGAGTTTCTCTCTGGCCCTGGTCATCTACACCCAGTTCAATTTTCTGCTGGGATGCGTGGCTTTTTACACCAAGAACATCCAGGGCGTACTGCGCGCGAAGATGGTGGCCATGGATTTTCTGACCGGCGTTCTGGTGCCTTTCACTTTCTTTCCCGAGTGGTTTCAAACAGTCGTATCCTGGCTTCCGTTTCAGGGAATCAGCTACATCCCGGTGACCATCTATCTGGGCAAGCGTCCCGGTGCAGAATTGTTTGCCGGCCTGGCTGTTCAATTGGCCTGGTCCGTGATTTTGTACGCCCTTGCCCGTCTGGTGTGGAACCGGGCGGTCAAGCAAATCACCGTGCAGGGAGGTTAAGATGAAGCCTCGCGGAACCCTGGCTCATATGCGGTGGGAAATTGGTATTTTCAGCCATTATTTTCGTCAATTTGTTAAAACCAGGTTGGCGTACCGCACCGATTTTCTCATTGATACCATGGCTGTTTCTTTTGCCATGCTGGTGCAGCTTGCGGTGCTCGGCACTCTGTTCAGCAAGGTGGAATCTCTGAAAGGATGGTCCTTTCATCAGGTGTTGTTCATCTATGGTTTCAGCCTTGTTCCTCTGGGGATTTTCAACCTGACCAGCGTCAATTTGTACCGCTTCAGCGACCGTTTCATCATCCAGGGAAAATTTGACCGGGTTCTGCTGCGGCCAGTCAGCACTTTGGGGCAGGTGATGTGTGAATCGTTCAATATTTCCGGTTTGAATGAAATCATCATGGGTTTGGCCGTGATGGTGTACGCCGGCGCCAAAATGCATATGCAATTGGAACTTGTGGATGTTTTGGCTGTTTTAATCTTAGGCCCTGCGGCTTCCCTCGTTTACACGGGTGTTTTTCTGGGCATCACCACCGTTTCTTTTTGGCATGAAGACCGCATGGGACTGGCGCCTCCGGTGTACAACATGATAAGATTCGCCCGCTACCCCATCACGATTTTCGGGGCGCCGGTTCGATTTTTTCTGACTTTCATTCTGCCTTTTGCCTGGGTGGCTTTTTACCCGGCCACCTGGTTTCTGGGCAGTCCCGAATTCAGCCGTTTGGCCCTTTTCACCCCCCTGGTCGGAATAGTGGTTTTTGGCGGATCAGTTCTCATTTGGCGGGGCGGAACCCGCAATTATTCCAGCACTGGCAGCTGACAGGAGTTTATCTGATGATAAAAAAATGCATGATACATTTGAGTCTGATCCTGGCGATCATGGTGCTGGGCAGCTCGTTTGCTTTGGCCGAATGGTGTGGTGAGAATGGTCTGGTCAGGCTCTCCTTTACAGCGGGACCCGAGCTTCAGCCAGTCAATAATATCGAGGCCTCCAGCAAGGGCATCACCATGATCGACCTCTATGCTTTCATCACCGATATGGATCCCATCAAAAGGGATGGAGAAGCATTTCTGGGCATTGGCGCTCTTGAACTGTCCCTGGTGGTGGAAGGTGCCGAAGCGTTCATCACCTCTCAGGAATTTCCTGTGGCCAACCGCACCGTGGGCCGCCGGCCAGGAGAAGTGATTGTGGGCCTGGATCCCGGAATCATTCTGGAAAAGGATCACACCCAGTTGGTTCACTGGCAGGTCATGTTCCAGGGCACGCCCAAAAATGTGGTGTTTCGGCTGGATCCTGATGGT
>JAOZJV010000510.1:0-1881 GCA_029935695.1 Candidatus Krumholzibacteriia bacterium
ACACCCAGAAAATGTTCGATGAACTTCGGATTTCCCGGAAAAGCGTGGGTGAACCCGAAGATGGTTTTCTGGGAAGTTGGTTTACTCATGTTTTTAAAATCGGGCGAAAAAAATGTGTGCTTTTCATGAACGACCAGACGTTGTACACGGTTCTTTTGTACGGCCTGAAAAAGAAAGATTTTGAAAATCTCAACAGGCGGTTTGTTTCCCGTCTTACGGCCAATCTTATGCTGGATGGGTTTCCGCCTGAAGTTGTGGCCAGCGCAGGCATGGCTTGCCACCCGGTGGCTTGGGGGAAAACGAATAACCGGAGCGTGTTGGGCTCGATGAATGATTTAATTTTTGTCTGCAAGGTGATGGCAGAGAGGAGGGATTTAGAATTGGAAGTTGAACTTTTGGAGTTGAATCAGGGATTGAACAAGACGCCGATGAGCAGCTTGAAGGAGGTTTATGCTGTTGATCGGATGAAGGTTGTTCTGGAAGGGCGGGAGCCGGCTTGAAGTAAACCGCCAAGCCCCCCACCCCAAAACAAATCTACAACGAGAAATACTGCGAAATCTTCACCATCAGAATATCCTCCCCCGGTGAATCCATCAGCGTGCGCGTGTCTCTTCCCAGATCGAAGGATCCCGGGTTTTCGAAGTTCACGCGATCCTGGGTCCACACCAGATAGAATGTGCTGCCGGTGGAGTATTCCCAGCGCAGCACCATGTTCACCTTCAACGATTTGAAATTGAAATTCTGGTCGCTCAGCCGGAACGTATTGTCCGGATCTGCGCCATCGGGCGTCACCAACCACGGGTTGCCGGCGTCCCCTGCTTCGTCGTACACAATGGATGAGCCGCCGTCCTGCCCGTAGCGATTGAAGTCGTAACTGGACGGCCTCGCCAGTTCCTTGTGGTCCGAATAATATCCCGAAGCAAACAGAGGCTGCACATAGGCCTGCAATGTGAGGTTGGGAGAGAAAGTCCAGTCGAAGCGCGACTCCAGAGAGAACTGGCGGTATTCCAGGTCTGCAAAGATGTAGCGATTCTCATAGGTTGCAGTCATGGCCGGGTCTTCTACGGTGTCGTAGTACTGGGCCTCGTCCTGGGACCAGGAATAACGGGGCGCCACCGTCAGGCTGAAAAATGAAACCGGATGCAATTCCAATGAAACACGACCATAGGCCGAAGCAGAACCACCCTCGTCGGACGAGCCGCCACCACTGACTCTCGCCACCCAGTTTTTACGATGATCGGTTCCCAACGTGGCACTGAATTCCCGATACAGGGGAACCCTCATCACCGGTCCACCCCGTGTCAGGCGGGTGTTGTTGCGGTCAGGGTTGAGAAAGCAGCTCATATCCAAAGACCAGAAATTCTTGAATTCATTCCAATAGAACAGTCCAGCACCGTAAGCGTCGGGAGTGCCCCCGGTATCCCAGGTCTTGTAGGTTCCGAGGTACACGGTCTGGTTGCGGAAAGGGCCGTGGGGTTCAAGCCACCTGTATCCGCCCACCGCCGATGTATTGATCACGTCGGAACGGAACTGGAAGCCCACATCGTTGATCTCGAAACCCGGGGAAGAGTATCCCGCCGCACTGTTGAAACGCCAGTTGCCCGACTGCTTGTTCAAGGCCAGGCGACCGACATAACCCTTCATTTCCGTGGCATCGGGATCGTAGTTCAGATGGTCTGCATCAGGTCGTTGATAGTAGCGTTGTGAAGAGGTCTGCATGTCACTGATGGCATCCGGGCTGCCGGTGAGGTGACTGCCGGCAACATAACCCTTCACGGCCCAGACACCGTCTTCGTCCAGCTCGGTGAAGCCATCAATTCCAGCGGTGAAGGCTCGACGATCCAGGGCGGCCTGGCTTACAGGATCGTCCAGGTCGCGCAC
>JAOZJV010000510.1:1891-3147 GCA_029935695.1 Candidatus Krumholzibacteriia bacterium
CAAACCGGCGGTGCCATCGGGTTTGGTGACTTTGGCCCTCATGATGGAGTAGTTGGTCAGGGGCTCGACCACTTGTTCGAATTGCCTGCCGTCGGTTTGGATGTGGGCGGTTTCTTTGGCAGTGAAAGCCGTCAGGGCCCCCACGGTGGTATTGCTCACTTTACCGCTCACCTTGGCTGCACCCATGATGGTGGTGAACTGGGGACTGTCGTAATAGTCAGGACGGCCCTCAATACCCAGCTGGGGGGCACGTCCTACCCGCCGACTGTAAAACAGCATGGGGTCCATCCAGTTGAAGTTCCAGTTGCTGTTGGTGCCCTCGCGGCCGAATTGGAATGTGCTGGCGTCTTCCACAAAGAATGGCCGGCGCTCTTCATAAAAAGTTTCATAGGCGCCCAGGTTGACCACGGCCGGGTCTACCTCCACCTGGCCGAAGTCGGGATTCACTGCGGCGTTCAGAGTGAGGTTGTTGGACAGAGCCGTCTTCAGGTCGAGACCCGCGTTGCCGGAAATTTCAGGGTCGCTTTTGAAAGGATCATCGGGGTCCACTTCAAGGAATTCACTTTTGCCCAGACCATAGGCCAGAAGCTCGGCTTTCGTTTCGGGCTTGATTCCGCGAATGCCAACCAGATCGGGGAAACGGGATCCGTAGCCGGCTGATCCGCGTGGTCTGTGGAAAATTTCGGATTCCTCGTTGTAGCGCAGAATTCGACGGGTAAAATTTATGCCCCAGACTTGTTCGTCGGTGTCTGGAAATTTGAGTTGGGAGAAGGGAATGCGCACTTCGGCTACCCAGCCAAATTCATCGATGGTGGTGGCGGCTTCCCATACAGCGTCCCATGAATCGTCGCCCCATCCGTCATTGTAGAGTTTGACATCGCCCAGGACGCCGGCCGGATTGACGGAAAACAGGAAGGCGTTTCGGTCGTCGTTGAAGGTGTCGAGGGTGATATCGATACAGTCGGAGGAGGGCCGGCTGTCGCGCCGGCCGAGGCGGGCGGAGATGGAATCAGGGGATGAGTCGTGCATGCGGGCGGAGATGTAGATGGCTTTTTCGTCGTAGGTTACCCAGAATTCGGTTTTTTGACGGGGCGGGCAGCCGTTGTCGGGGTCGTTTTGGATGAGGCGGGATTCGCCGGGGCGGGAGTAGGCTGGTTCGTCGAGAATGCCGTCCATGGTGATTTTGGTGAGGAGTTTTTCGGCGTGGATGGTGGTTGCCATGGGGGTATCTGAAGGGGTGCAACGGGGGTCGGGGC
>JAOZJV010000511.1 GCA_029935695.1 Candidatus Krumholzibacteriia bacterium
GTGGCTGAGTACGCGCACATGGTTATTGGTGCTGCTCTCATTGCCACCTTTTATTTCGGTGGCTATCAGATTCCGTTCATGCCACGGCCTTATCTGGAAGCCCACGCCGGGACCCTGCTTACTGGGGAATTGATTGCCGGTGCATTGGTCTCTTTCCTTTTCGCTGTGCTCTTTATGCGCCGGGTTCAAAAGGAAAAAGGAAAATTCGGGGATGCCCGCGACCGCGAACCGGGTATCGGTATGGGGCTGTGGTTGATGGTGGGACTGGGCTGTCTTGCTGCTTTGGGTTTCAAACCCTGGGGCATGGGAGCAGAGGGTGCCTCAATGACCGCCAGCCTGATGCAAATAGGCATGTTCGTGGCCAAACTGGTCTTCTTCGCCTGGGTGTTTATCTGGGTGCGCTGGACCTTGCCTCGCTTCCGTTATGATCAGTTGATGCATCTGGGCTGGAAAGTCCTTTTGCCCTTGAGCATCGCCAATCTCGTCGTCACCGCAGTGGTGTCGGCCGTCGTCTGATACGGGGAGTGTCATGAGTTTCGAAGGATTGCCCAAAGGGGCCGGAAACAAACAGCTTTCGTGGCGTGACAGCATCTACTTCTGGGAGATACTGCGTGGCATGGGTGTGACCATCGGGCACCTTATCCACAACATCTTCCACACCGAAGAGATGCCCACCATGCAGTACCCTGAAGAGAAGCGCGTTTACAGTGACCGCTTCCGGGGGCGCCACCGCCTGATGCAGCGTGAGGACGGCAGTCCCAGGTGTGTGGCTTGCCAGATGTGTTCGACGGTGTGTCCGGCTGACTGCATCAGTATTGACAGCGCCGAACATCCTGATCCAAAAATTGAAAAGTACCCGGAGACTTTTGTCATCGACCTGTTGCGTTGCGTGTACTGCGGACTCTGCGAAGAGGCCTGCCCCTGCGATGCCATCCGGCTGGACACGGGTATTTACGAGATCGCCGCGGACAGCCGTGAAAAATTCGTCGTCGACAAGGATTTCCTGTTGAACAACAAGACCCAGGGCACCCGGTAGGAAAGTAGGATCGATTCAATGGAAGTTATTCTGTTCTGGTTCTGCGGCATTCTGATGTTCCTCGGGGCATTGATGACGGTGATCCAACGCAACGCCGTAGTTTCGGCGGTGTGGTTGATCTTTGCCTTTGTCTGTGCTGCGGGCATCTTTGCCCTGCTGTCAGCGCCCTTCCTGGCCATCATGCAGATACTCGTTTATGCGGGGGCCATCATGGTGCTCTTCATTTTCGTTATCATGATGCTGCAGGGACCGGTGCTTGATGGGGAGAAAAAATCCATCAACAAGGGATTGTATCCCTTGATTGCGGTTCCGCCCCTGGCAATCATTGCCGCGGTTATCGCCTGGGTCAGTCAGAATGGGATGCGGCCTTTGGGCGATGCCCCGACTGAAGGATTCGGTACGGCCGAGATGGTCAGTCGTCTGCTGCTGGGCCGGTATCTGCTGGCCTTCGAGATGATTTCCATCGTTCTGCTGGTGGCTATCGTAGGCGCCCTGGCTATTGCCCAGGGAGAGAGGAAGCTGCCATGGAAATAACACTGACTCATTATCTTTTGCTGGCAGGAGCAATCTTCCTGACCGGCATGGTGGGCTTCATTGTCCGCCGCAACGCCATTGTGATGCTCATGTGTGTGGAGCTGATGCTCTGCTCGGTGAACATTGTATTTGCCGCCTTCAGCCGTGTGCACGGTGATGGTGGCGGGCATATTTTTGTTTTGATGAATTTTGCCGTCGCAGCCGCGGAAGCGGCCATTGGTTTGGCACTTTTGGTAGAAATCTACCGCCGTCGCCGCACCGTGAACATCGATGACCTCAAAGCCCTGATGGAGTAAGCAGTGGAAAGCCACGCAACAGAATCTTTGCTGAGGTGGATCGTGCTGGTGCCCCTGCTCGGGGCTGCGGTTAACGGTTTACTGAACAGGCGTCTGCCCAAGCAGGCTGCCGGTTTGTTGGCCTGTGCGGCGGTTGGTGCCTCCTTCGCCATGTCGGTGGTGGTCTTTCTGAGACTGACCGGCATGTCGCCTGAACACCGCTTCCTGTCCGATACAATGGCCAGCTGGATGAAATTTGGAAATTTCCAGGTCGACATTGGCTTTGCCATGGATCCGCTCAGCGCCGTCATGGCCCTGGTTGTTACAGGTGTGGGTTTTCTGATCCACATCTATTCCCTGGGTTACATGGCTCACGATGAAGGCTTCCAGCGCTTTTTCTCATATCTGAACCTGTTCATCTTCGCCATGATGACCTTGGTGCTGGGTGAGAACCTGCTCATGCTCTTTGTGGGCTGGGAAGGTGTGGGCCTTTGCTCGTACCTTTTGATCAGTTTCTGGTTCAACGATGAAGCCAACGCGGCTGCCGGTAAGAAAGCCTTTGTGGTCAACCGTATTGGTGACTTCGGTTTCCTTATCGGAATCTTCCTCATTGGTGTGACGCTGATGCCCCATCTGTCCGGTGGCGAAGGTGTCTTCAGCTTCCGCACCATGCAGCACCACGTGGGGTCCATGGCGCCTTTGGCCACGGCCATCTGCCTGCTGCTTTTCATCGGTGCCACTGGTAAATCGGCCCAGATTCCTCTGTACATCTGGTTGCCCGATGCCATGGCTGGTCCGACTCCTGTCAGCGCCCTGATTCACGCCGCGACCATGGTCACCGCTGGTGTTTACATGATCGCCCGTATGAATTTCCTGTTCGTGCTTTCGCCCACGGCCATGGCCGTTGTGGCGGTGGTCGGTGTTGTGACGGCAATCTTTGCCAGCAGCATCGCCCTGGTGCAGAACGACATCAAAAAGGTTCTGGCCTACTCCACCGTCAGCCAGCTGGGTTATATGATGCTGGCTTGTGGTGTGGGGGCCTTTGCCGCCGGTATCTTCCATGTGATGACTCACGCCTTCTTCAAGGCTCTGCTCTTCCTCGGTTCCGGATCGGTGATCCACGCCATGAGTGATGAGCAGGACATGCGGGTCATGGGGGGGCTGGGTAGAAAGTTGCCTATCACTTCCAAGACTTTCTATGTGGGAACCATCGCCATTGCGGGTGTCTTCCCGTTGGCCGGCTTTTTCAGTAAGGATGAGATCCTCTGGAAAGCCTGGAGCAGTGGT
>JAOZJV010000512.1 GCA_029935695.1 Candidatus Krumholzibacteriia bacterium
TGGAGCTTTTCGGTGGGTGAATAATCGGGAATGGCCGGAATGAGGGAGATGGCTGATCCTGACCCGGGGGCGGTGCCGCCCACCGGAAAAAGAGTGGCGGTCTGCACTGTTGTACGGGCAGAGTTGTTGGCCTGTTTGATGCGTTTTCCGTGGGAGTGTCTGGCACCGCTGTGTTGTTTCCTGACCAGAGCGTGCCGCCACAGAAGTTCGGGCCGCGTCAGTTCAAAACCATCACAGGCTCCGCAACGGATGAGGTTCTCAATTTCGTTTTCCGCCAGCTGGGGAACCCGTTGCAGCATGTCGCCCAGGGAAACAAAAAAACCACCGGCGGCGCGTTCGCTGACCAGGGCGTCCATGGACCGTCGGCTCATGCCGTGCACCTGTTGCAGGCCGATGCGCACCTGACGCTCGCTGCCGGTGAAAATATCAATGCTGTGATTAATGTCAGGCAGTAAAATGCGCAACCCCAGCCGCCGGGCTTCTTCCAGATAGGCCGACACACTGTAGAAGCCGCCGCCGTTGCTCATGACCGCAGCCATGAATTCGGCCGGATGGTGGGCCTTCAGCCAGGCGGCCTGGAACGAGAGCACCGCGTAGCTGGCCGAGTGGGCTTTGCAGAAGGCGTACCCGGCAAAACTGCTGAGCTGGCGCCACAACTCATGCAATACGTCATCTTTGACCGGCGGCGCATCACCCTGGGCCATGGCCTCCTTTGCGCCACTGAGAAAACGGTCTTTCATGGCCAGGAAATCGTTGGCATCGCCTTTGAAACTCATGGCCCGGCGCATGACATCGGCTTCGGCCAGGGACATGCCCGCCACGGCATTGAGGGTGCGCATGACATCTTCCTGGTAGATCATCACTCCGTAGGTTTCGTTCAAAAATTCCAGGGCCGGATGCGGCAGCACCGGCGCCTCTTTGCCCAGGTGCCGCAGGACAAAGCTGCGGGACATGCCGCTATCCGCCGGCCCGGGCCGGATGACGCTGCTGGCGGCCACCACCAGGGGAAAGGTGTCGGCCTTCAGCTTTTTAAGCAGCGCGCGCATGCCCGGCGATTCGATATAAAAGCAACCCATGGTGTCGCCTGTGCTCATGAGCCGGCGGGTGGCAGGGTCATCGTCCGGCAGCTTGCTCAAGTCCACACTGATGCCGCAGTTTTTGCTGACGGCCCGGGCCGCGTCTGCCACCACCGCAATGCCGCGCTGGGACAGCAGGTCAATTTTCACCAGCCCCAGATCTTCTACGGAATACATGTCCAGCTGGCTGATCAGGTGACCTTTGCGCGCCCATTGCAGGGGAAAGAGTTCCGTCAAAGGCGCGCTGGCGATGACCACTCCACCGGCGTGGATGCCCAGATGACGCGGGCGTTTGCTGAGGCTGCCGGCTTGCAGCAGCAGGGAGCGGTAGGGCTCCCGGCCCAGGGGCAGTCCTGCAGATTCTGGCTTTTGAGCAATGGCCAGTTCGGGGTTTTCGAATACTTTCCAGGGCAGTCTTTTGGTGATTTTACTCAGCTGTGTATCGGCATAACCCCGGGCTTTGGCTGCCTCCCGAAACCCCGAACGGGTGCTGAAGCGGTTGATGTTGCAAATCATGGCTGTGCGCTCGCGGCCATAACGATCGGACACATATTTCAGCACCTGGTCCCGGTCTTTCCAGCTGAAGTCCAGATCGATGTCCGGTGGCGAAAGGCGTTCGGGATTCAAAAATCGTTGGAAATAGAGGTCGTGTTTCAGCGGGTCCACGTGGGTGATACCCAGGAGATATGAGATCAGCGAGTTGGCCGCCGAACCGCGCCCGAGGGTGGGCATGCCCCGGTCTGCCGCGTACCGCACAATATCCCAGACAATGAGGAAGTAGCCGGCAAAGCCCAATTTTTCCACCACGTTGATTTCTTCCTGCAGGCGGTTCATGGCCTGGCCGGTGACCTGGCGGTAGCGTTTCTGCAGGCCATCGAAGCAGAGTTTCCACAGCTGCGACTCGGTGGTTTCGCCGGCGGGCAAGGGAAATTCAGGATATCGCCACACACCCAGTTTGTGCTGGAAGGTGCACTGCTCGGCCACCGCTTCGCTCTCCAGGCAGGCCGTGGGAAATTCACTCAATACATCGTGCATGGTGGCCGCCGATTTGAGCCAGCAGGCGGCCGGGGCGCACACCTCGGGTTTCACCGTTTCGATGGTGCTGAGGGTGCGGATGGATGAGAGAAGTTTCTGCCGGTCCAGATCTGTTGGCATGGCCGCATACACATCGCCACCGGCAATCACGGGCACGCGCTGGACATCGGCCCACCGGGCAAGCTGGCGCAACCGGCGCATCAGCGGCCCCATTTCACCACCGGCGGTGGTCAGCAGAACACGCAGGCTTCCCCGGGTGAAGGCGGGCAGATCGCCAGGGCCATTTTTTTGGGCCACCGCGAGCAGCGCCGCCAGCACCTGAGGCGAATCCGTCAGACAGAAAATGCCGTTGCCTTCGGCAGTGAGGAAACCGGGCAACTCATCCAGCAGACGGAAATCAGGGCGCACCATGCGCAGGGTTGTGATCCGGCAGATTGCGGCATAACCGGCAGGGTCTCTGGCCAGCAGGACGGCACGCCGCCGGCCGGGCATAAGGGAGTGGGGGATCAGTCTGCCATCGACCGCGCGGTCGTCGGTCAGTTCCACGCCATGGATGGAGCGCAATCCCGCTTTGTCGCACTCCTTCTGGAACTCCACCGTGCCGTGCAGATTGTTCAGATCGGTGAGGGCCAGGGCCGGAAAGTCGAGTTTGGCGGCGCGGTCCACCAATTCGGCCGGGGAAGAGGCTCCGCACAGGAGCGAGTAGTGGCTGTGGACTTGCAAATGAATCAACTGGAGCCTCCATGGGTCGTGACGAACAAGTGGCGAACATAATAAGCGAAATAAAAGCGAAACACAAGGGTGAAGGTTATAAATATTCTGGGTTTTTTCCAGCAATCTGACTTATTATACCCATTGAAACCAATGTTCCCTTTTTCTCAGGAGCCAATTCCATGAATCAACTCGTCATCACCATTGTCGGCAAGGATTGCCCCGGCATTGTCGAACGTCTGTCTGCCGTGGTGGCGGATCACGACGGCAACTGGCTTTCCAGCAGCATGAGCAATCTGGCTGGGCAGT
>JAOZJV010000044.1 GCA_029935695.1 Candidatus Krumholzibacteriia bacterium
TCCGGAAGGTCCGTTTTTGGGGTTTTTCTATGGTGTACATGGTTCCGGGGGTCGTTGCTTTATTGCCCAAGGGCGAGGGGCTGGGTTGCGATTCCCGGATTTTTTTGACTCTTGACCCTTCTTGAAGCAATTTTCCTTCATCATACTGCTGTACTCTTCAACCGAAAGCCTCGTTATGCCTTCCTTTGACAAAGGAAAAATCCAAATAGATCTGGACGACCACGGTTTCATGCTCGATCCCGACCAGTGGAACGACAAAGTAGCCGGAGCATTGGCCGCAGACGAAGGCATCTCCTCATTGACCGAAGACCACTGGAAAGTCATCGACTACCTGCGGGAATTTCAGGAGGAGAAGGGCACGGCCCCGATGATCAGGGTTTTGTGCCGGGAGACGGGTTTCACTCTCAAATACATTTATGAGCTTTTTGAGAATGGACCGGCCAAGGGAGCCTGCCGGGTGGCCGGGCTTCCGAAACCCGATTCCTGTGTGTAGTTACAATGGCTGACAATTGTTACAGAAACAACTCGACCGTCCGGCAATTTGAATACGTTCAATAGTCTCTCCACAGACATCACAAGCTTCACCACCACGACCATAAACATGCAATTTGGATTGAAAATTACCCGGCTTCCCGTGAAAATTTGTGTAGTTCATAAAAGTAGTGCCGCCATGTTTGATGGAATGCCGCAGCACTTTTTTGCATACGCGCAGCACGCTCTGAAGCTGAGGTCTGGTCAGATCAACAGGTTTGGCCAGGGGATGGATTCCAGCAAGGAAGAGTGATTCATCCACGTAGATGTTGCCCAGCCCGGCAGCAATTCCCTGGTCCAGCAACAAAGCTTTCATCGGTGCCTTTCGGTGGCTGATGCGCCGGTGCCATTCATTAAACCTCACCAGCAACATATCAGGCCCCACGTGGGCAATGGCCGTAGGATTGATGGGATCATCCACCAGTAGCAGCCGTCCGAATTTCCGAATATCCCGGTAATGCACCGGCAGGCCATCAAAATCAAAAATCAGATGCACGTGTTTGTCGGGAATGTAACCCTCGAGAATGAAAATCTGGCCAGTCATGCGCAAGTGGATCATCAGCTGCGCGTCCGGGCGTTTTCCATCAGTGAAATTCAAAACAAGGTATTTGCCGTGCCGGTGAACTCCATCAAGGGCTTTTCCCAACAGAGCCCGCCGTGTGGCCGTTCCACATTGGCCCAGCACTTTGGTGCATTTCACCTTCAGGCCGGTGAGGGTGCGCCCGGTCAAATGTTCGCGCAAAGCCACCGCTACGTTTTCAACTTCCGGCAGTTCGGGCACGTCACATGCCCCGGGCTTTTTTAACTTCTTCGTAGGCGGCGTTGATGGATTTCATTTTATCCTCGGCAAAGGTCGTGAATTCGTTACTCATGCCTTTGCTCGCCAGCACGTCCGGATGATATTCCCGGGCTAAATTACGGTAGGCTTTTTTGACTTCGTGGTCGGTGGAAGATTCGGTCACGCCCAGGACGCTGTACGAAGCATCGAGGTTGTGGCCCGGGTTGAACATGGCAGCCGAGGCCTCATAATCGGAATCACGCAGACCCATGCTGGCGGCGATGCTGCGGATCATGGTTTCTTCGGCAGGGTGGAAATGACCATCAGCCATGGCGATCATCATCAGCAGGGAAATCAGGTCTCTTAAACGATCCTGACGGTGGCCCATGAGCTGACGAATCTGCCGGGCAAACTCTTCGGCAGGGATGGTGGAATCGCGGGCTTCGTTGAAAATACGGGCAGCCACCTGCCGTTCCTGCTGGTCCATGTGCAGGTTGTCCCGCAGAAAATGATCAAAGGCGCGCACTTCATCAGAAGTGACCTGACCATCAGCTTTGGCCACTTTTGCAGCCAGACTGATCATCGCCAGCATGAATGTTTGCTGGTCTTGAAGGGGGGAATACCCGGTGGATCCCGCACTTTGGCCGTAATACTGACCGCGGGCTCCCGGATGCACTTTCCCCGTCTTGATTCCAATATTTGAACCGAGGGCGCCCCCGATGATGGCCCCGATGGGGCCTCCGACGAGCATACCCAGCCCGCCACCAATGATTGTTCCCAATAAACCCATGTGTTCTTCACTTTCGGTGGAATTTGAATCTCAATAATATGCTCAACAACAAAATCCCGCCAAGATTACTCGTTGGACTAAAGATTTATTCAAGTTCAGTTAAGGCTGGCCGATGGTTGAGTAAACAGGAGGCAGTCCAACAACAATGACTGCCACGCGAATAATTGAATGCATGGAGCGAACAATGCACATCCTTGTCGTAGAAGACGATTTTATCAGCCGAAGGTTGCTTTGCCGATACCTCGAGCCATTTGGCGAATGCGATGTGGCGGTTAACGGTGAAGAAGCGGTGGTCGCTTTCAACGACGCTGTGGACAAGGGAACCCCCTACGATCTCATCTGCCTGGATATTATGATGCCCGGCATGGATGGACACGAAACCCTCAAGTTATTCCGCAGTCATGAAGAAAAAAGCGGCATCAATTTGGGTCAGGGATCCAAAGTCATTATGACCACAAGCTTGCAGGATCACAAGAGCATTCGCAAAGCGTTCAAGGAAAGTGCCGATGGTTATGTAGTGAAGCCCGTGGAGAAGAAAAAGTTCCTGGCTACACTCAGCGAAATCGGTGTTGAGTTCACGATTCCCATGTAGGAAAGGCCGGCTGTTTTTATGGCAAGCAATACCATCGTTGTTCCTCCATCAGGACCAGCGGAAGCTCGTATCTCGGACCAGGAATTCGGCATGATCCGAAAATTGGTTTACGACAATTTCGGCATCAACCTGACTGACCAGAAAAAGACTCTGGTGGTGGGGCGTTTGCAGAAGGTTCTGCGGGAGAGAAACTTTTCCACATTCAAGGATTATTTCCAATGGGTGACCAGTGACCCCACGGGTGAGGCCCTGGATGAACTTTCCACTCGTATCTCAACCAATCATACATTTTTCAATCGTGAAAAAGCCCACTTTGAGTTTTTCTCAAACACGGTGTTGCCTGAAATCCAGGCTCGGCGTCAGCAGCAAAAAAGCAACGAGGTCCGGATTTGGTGTGCAGGCTGTTCTTCGGGGGAAGAACCCTACACGCTGATGATGCTCATCATGGAGCATTTCAAAACCAGTCTCAGCCAATGGAAACCCATCCTGCTGGCCACCGATATTTCAGCCAAGGCGCTGAAGACTGCCATGGCAGGGGTGTATCCGGCAGACCGGGTGGAGCAGTTGCCGGTTGGTTTGCGTAATAAATATTTCAACAAGCAACCTGACGGATCCATGATTGTGAAGGACGAAGTCCGCAAGCGCATCTTCTTCCGTCGTCATAACCTGATGGACGCCACGTTCCCCTTCAAGAAAGAGTTCGACACTGTTTTTTGCCGGAACGTGATGATCTATTTTGATCGTGTAACACGCAATACTCTGGTGGCTAAATACCACAAACACACGGCCAAGGACGGGTATCTTTTCATTGGTCATTCGGAAACACTGGGCCGTGATGAAACGGACTACAACTATGTTATGCCGGCGGTTTACAAAAAGTAGATCCAGCCGGGAGAGCAACGACACTTTTTTGGGAGAAAATAATGTCGAAAATACTCATCGTAGACGACGATCCTGTGATGCGAAAACTACTGGCCAAAGCGGTTGCGCCTTTGAATATGTGTACCTTCTTTGCCAGCGATGGAATTCATGCCCTGGACGCCTTGCGGTGCAACAAAGATTTTGATTTGATGATCACTGACATCAGCATGCCGGTTCTGGATGGGCGCCAGTTGATCACCACGGTGAAAAATGATCCTGCCCTGGCTGATATTCCCGTTCTCATCATGAGCGGGGTTGTGGGCATGAGTGAAATTGCCGATCTGCTGGATTTGGGGGCCTCGAAATTTATCCCCAAGCCTTTTAATATGCAAACACTGCGGGATGATGTGACAAGCACCCTCGAATGCAAGGTGTACGCTGAGTCCTGATCCGTATCTTCGAATGACGGCCCTTTGCCAAAATCGCACCGCCTGAGCGGACGGTAGTTGGCAAGGGGCCTTTCTTGTTTTAAAATCACCTTAAAGAACACACTTGAATTCCTTGATGAAAGGCGGATGTCCGCATGCTTGAAAAACACGATTCCACCCCTGAGCCCGGTGGGGATTTGCTGGAACGCCCGGCGGTGGACGATAAATACAAATGGCGTCTGGATCTCATCTTCCCGGATTGGGACAGCTGGGAAGAGGCTTACAAAACTTTGGAAGAGGGCCTGCCTGCCCTGGCTGGCCGCCAGGGAACTCTTGACCGGTCGGGACAGGATCTATTGCAAACCATCGAAGCCATGCACACAGCCCAGCGGTTGCTGGAAAAAACCTATGTGTTTGCGGGCATGAAGAGTGACGAAGACACCCGGCTTGGCGAAAACACCGCACGCAAGGGCCGCATCGGTAGTTTGGCCGTAGGATTCAGCGAGGCCGTCAGTTGGTTTGATTCCGAATTGCTGGCCCTTGAGCCCGACCGCCTGGCAGAACTGCTGGCTGAAGAACCAGGCCTGGAAATGTACGCGCACTTCATTGACAACATTCAGCGCGCCAGGAAGCACACCTTGCCGGCAGAGCAGGAAGCCCTGTTGGCGGGAGCCGGCCTCATGGCCCGGGGTGCATCCGAAGTATTCAATGCTTTTGATAACGCAGATCTGGAATTGGGCGCCATCGTTGACAAGGATGGCGAAATGGTGACGTTGACCAAGGGCCGGTATTACAAATTCCTGAAAGGGACTGACCGCAGGGTGCGCAAGGACGCTTTCGAATCTTTCCTTGGGGCTTACGGCAAGTTGAAAAACACCCTGGCGGCCAACATGGACGCCAACGTTAAAAACCACGTGTTCTTTGCCCGGACCCGGGGCCATGAAGGCACTCTTGAGGCCAGTCTTCATCCGGATGCCGTTCCGCCAAAGGTGTTTCACAGTCTCATCGAAACCATTTCGGAAAATTTTGAAACACTGCACCGTTACACTGTCCTTAAAAAGCGTGTGCTCCAGTTGGATGATCTGAAGGAATACGATCTGGCGGTGGCGCTTTTTCCCGAGGGCGAATTCAAGTTCAGTTACGACGAGGCCTGTGATGTGGTGGTCAAAGCTTTTGCTCCTTTGGGCCCGGACTACGTTCAGGAAGTGAGCAAGGGCATTGCCGGCGGTTGGATCGATGTGCACGAAACAGCAGGCAAGCGCAGTGGTGGCTACAGCAATGGGGTGTATGACACCCAGCCGTACATTCTGCTGAACTGGTCAGAACAACTGGGTGATACCTTCACTTTTGCCCACGAGTTGGGCCATTCCATGCATTCGTGGCTGGCGGTGAACAACCAGCCTTTTGTGTATGGCAGTTATCCCATTTTTACGGCAGAAGTAGCCTCGACTTTCAACGAGCTGCTGCTGATGGATCATTTGATCAAATCCAGTGAAGACAGGCAGCGCAAACTCTTCCTGCTGGACCATCATCTGGCCCAGATCAACAATACGGTGTTCCGCCAAACCATGTTCGCCGAGTTCGAATACCGCATCCACCAGATGGGCGAAGCAGGGGAAACCCTCACCGCCGATTCCCTGGGCGCTCTGTACCAGGAAATCCTGTCGCGGTACTGGGGGAAGGAAGTGGAGTTCCATCCCACCTTGAGCCCCTTGACCTGGTCGCGAATTCCCCACTTCTTCTACAACTACTATGTGTATCAGTATGCCACGGCCTATTCGGCGGCAGTGGCCCTTTCGCGCAAGGTTTTGGCCGGGGGCGAAACTGATCGGGAGCAGTACCTGTCCATTCTGCGTTCCGGATGCAGCCGTTATCCTGTGGAAACCGTCGGTCTTGGCGGGGTGGACATGGCCACCAGTGGCCCCATGAAGGATGTGGTGACCTTGTTTGGTTCCCTCCTGGACCAGGTTGAGAACCTGTTGGATGAAGAATGAATAAAACTGGAGTGATCATGGTTCGCCTCATAATAATCGGTCTTTTGCTGCCCACTTTGTCGTTGGCCCAGGCCAGCAATATTGGAAATGCCGAGTCTGCCGATAATCCGGTGACCCTGAGCACAAAACCCGTCTTGTTTTCCTCCGCCGAAGGCGATTTTCGTATCACTTTCCCTTCCGGTTGTGGAAAAACAGTAACTCGGGTTCCTGCTGATGAAGCACCCGATGTTGATGGTCAGCCTGGGATTCGCGTCACCTTCACTTTTTGCGATCGCAACCAGGAAAAAGGCGAAGGGTGTTCCGTCACTTCCTATTTTAACGTCATGGGTGCCGATGGAGGATATCCTGGTGCTGATCAGGTCATTGAACGCATGACGCTTCTGTTGAAAAGTATGAATTTGGCCATCAGGGAACAATCTCCCCTGAGCAAGAAACTGCCCGACGGAACAACCATCGAAGGCCTGGATCTGCTGGCTGCCGAACCCAGCGGAGTGGGCCAGGCCTGGCTGCGGGGCTTACTTTACGAAGGCGACATCTACATTTTGTCCGCCTGGAAAAATACGGGTAAGTTGTGGGACGATTCCGACTACATCACCTTCTTTAATTCCTTTCAGCCCGGAGCCGAATAGAAACCGGTGTCCAGACGGGAAATTCAATGATCAGGAAAATGATTCCGGTGGTCCTGCTCCTGCTGCTTGCTTTGGGCAGCGGGAATTTACTGGCCCAGGAAAAAGGAGCCGGCAAGGCTGCTGCCGAAAGCAACACCGAAGAGGCTTTGCAAAACCGGCAACTGACTCAGCAGGAGCTGGATCAGTGGTCCGCAGACAAGGCCGCGCTGGTGGGACGGCTGCGTTCTGCCAGGGCCAATGTGCAGTGGTTGCAGGAGCGGAAGGTGGCTGAAAGCGCCCGGGTGCAATCTCTTGATGAGCGCATCGCTGAACTGGGGCGTCGCCTCGATGAAGCGGACCGCCTGGAGAGCAGCATGCAGGACACCTTACTGGTGATCCTGAACCGGGTGGAGGAAGTCAATCAGCGGGGTTTGCCCTTTTTGCCTGAAGAACGGGACAACCGACTGCTCATGGTGCGCGGCGAGCTGGCCCGGCCCGATTTCACGGCAGCCGAGAAGTTGCGGCGTGTGCTGGAAGTATTGCAGATTGAAGCCGATTATGCCAACAAGGTGGAAGTGTACCAGGGTCCCATCGAAGTGGATGGACAGGTAATTCACGCCGACATTCTGCGGTTAGGCCGGCTGGCCATATTCTGGCAGACACCAGACCGGCAGCGCGTGGGTGCTTTCGATCAGGCCAGCGGCCAGTACGTGGAACTGCCAGCCAGCGAAAAACGGAACATTGGCCGGGCCATTGAAATGGCCACGCGCATGCGTCCCATTGAATTAATCGATCTTCCCCTTGGAAAAATCGGGGGAGGCCAGTGATGCGCGGTCGATATTTTTCATTGATGGCATTGATGGTTTTTGTGGCAATGGCTGCTTCGGCTCAGGCCGGCGATATTCGCCAGGCCGTTCAAAAAGCTGAAGCCGACAGGGCTGCTTCGCAGATGGAGGCCGAGCAGGCCGAAGCCGGCATCATCGCCGACCGGAACCAATTGCAGGCCGAGGTTCTGCGTCTTGAACAGCAGCAGAAAGACCTGGAAGCGGAGTTGCGCGATCTGGCCGCCCGGCTGGTTGAAGGCGGCAAACAGCGGAAAAACCTGGAGCAGCAATGGTCCACCCGGGAGTTGGGTTTCCGCGAGATCAGCGGCAACGTGCGCATGGCTGCCCGCGACCTGGAATCCCTGTTGAAGGCTTCGCCCCTGAGCGCAGGAAACGACTGGCGTTTCGAAGCCATCACGCCTTTGCTGAACACAGGATATTTTCCGGATATTGACGACATCACCGGCATGGCCGGCGTCTTCTTTGATGAAATTCAACGTGGGGGCGAAGTCTCTCTGGACCAAGGTCATTTTGTGGGGCGCGATGGCCAGGCCCAAACCGGCCGCGTGTATCACCTGGGCAAGTTCACCACCATCTATCAAACAGATGCCGAAGCGGGTTTTCTGAATTGGTCTCCCGATGGTCGCCGCCTGTTTGCATTGGGCGAGCTGCCCCCACGCAGAGTGGCCTCATCCATTTCCAATTACCTTTCCGGCGATTCGGAGCGGGCCCCCGTGGACATGAGCAGCGGGGCGGCCCTGCGCCAGCTCACCCAGGGTGCCAGTTTGATGGACCAGCTGCGCGCCGGTGGTCCCGTGGTTTATCCCATCCTTTTGATTGCTTTGTCTGCGTTGTTTTTAATCATCTATAAAATCATTTTCCTGCACCGTCTTCACGGTAACACCGACCGCATCATGGGCCAGGTGACCGAGCTGGCGGCCCAGGGCAACTGGTCTGCCTGCGAGGATATCGTCAGTGGTCAAAAAGGCCGCATGGGCCCGGTGATCCGGGTGCTGCAAGCCGGCCTGGGGGCGCGCAACGACTCAAGGGAAGCCCTGGAGAGTGTGTTGCAGGAATCCATCCTGCGCGAATTGCCTGGCGTGCAAAGAGGCATCGCAATTTTGGCTGTGCTCGGGGCCGTGGCTCCGTTGATGGGGTTGCTTGGTACGGTGACCGGAATGATCGACACTTTCCGCATCATCACCCTCTTTGGCACCAGCGATCCCAAACTCATGTCCGGGGGTATCAGCGAAGCGTTGGTTACCACCGAGCTGGGGCTTGTGGTGGCTATTCCCATCATGCTTTTCCATACGCTTTTGTCCCGGCGCAGCGATCATCTCATTGGCGACATGGAAGAAAAAGCCGTGCAACTGACAAACATCATTGAGAAGCGCAAACTGGCCCAGGCCAAGGTGGCGTCCCAGTGACGGATTTTTTCTGGCAGACAGTGGATTATCTCAGCCAGGGCGGTTGGATCATGGGGCCTCTGGTTGCCGTTTCGGTGGCCATGTGGATTCTGATTGTGGACCGCCTGGGTGAGTTTCGCCAGCTGTCACGTGGTGGCCTGGGACAGCTTCTGGAAGCGGACTTCACGCAAAAGCAATCGGGCTACCCGAGTTTGGATCAGGAAATTCTGCAGGAAGTGGCTCTGCGATTGCGCCGACGTCTGGATAGGCGGTTGTCTTTGATTGCCACCCTGGCGGCCATCGCTCCGTTGCTGGGTTTGCTGGGCACCGTCCTGGGCATGATTGAAACCTTTGATGTGATTGCCATGTTCGGCACCGGCAACGCCCGGGCCATGGCCGGTGGTATTTCAGTGGCCCTGATCACCACCCAGACGGGATTGCTGGTGGCCATCCCCGGGTTGCTCATGAGCAACCGCCTGGGCCGTCTTTCCTCCAATCTGAAAACGGCCCTGGATGAAACTGTGGCCCATTTGACCCGCACCATTGCCGAGGGAGGCACACCTTGATCAATGTTCGCAACACCCTGCGCGGTGGTTCCGGCAACGTGGACATCAACATGGGTCCTCTGGTTGATATGGTCTTCCTGTTGCTGATTTTCTTTGTGGTAACAACCAGCTTTGTGAAAGAAACAGGAATCGATGTGCAGCATTCCACTGCGGCTACTGCTGAAGTAAAAGACCGCGGCAACATCATGCTCGGGTTGAGCGCCGACGGTGTTGTCTACTACGAAGGCAAGCGCATCGATGTGCGCAGTGTGCGTGCCCACATTGAACGGGCACTGGCCGAAGATCCCGAAAGCGGTGTGGTGCTGGTGGCCGATAAGAATTGCGTCACCGGCGTGGTGGTGCAGGCCATGGATCAGTGCCGTCTGGCGGGAGCCAAAAACGTAAGTCTGGCAGCCAAGAGACTGGACAGCCAATGATTCTGCGCTCGGGCATGCGCGGTGTGGCGGTTGTGGCACTGGCGTTGTTGCTCAACGCCGGCCTGTTGCTCACGGCCGCGTTGCTGACTTCCGAGCGTCCCATTCCCCAGGACATCAGCGCGCCCCAGGGCATCAGTCTGATCAAGTTGAAGGACACGGCTCCGCCTCCGCCGAAGCCCGAGCCGGTAATCAAAGAACCTGAAGAAAAACCCCAGCTCGATTTTATGCCCGAACTGGCAGCGCCCAGCATGTCCGGGCCCGATCCCATGGATATTCAGATTGCCCTGGACCCGTCCCTCTTTGCCAGCGGCCCCACCCGCAGCGACTTCGTTTTCAATGGCGATGATTTAGACCAACCACCCCGACAAATGGTGCGCACCCACCCGACCTATCCGTACCGGGCGCGGCAACGCAACATCGAAGGGGAAGTGAAGGTCAAGTTGCTGGTCAGGGCTGATGGCACCGTGGCCAGCGTGACCATTTTGGATGCCACACCCAAAGGCATCTTTGACTCATCGGTAAAAGAGGCGGTGCCCAACTGGAAATTCACGCCAGGAAAAATTGATGGCCAGGCGGTGCCCTCATGGGTGGTGACCAACGTAGTGTTTGTTTTGAGCAACTGAGGTGATGGTGAGTTTGAGAACCAGAATGTGGATGAAGAAGATGCCGCGGGTCATGGCACCCGTGGTTGTTTTGCTTTGCCTGTCGGTTCTCTATCCGGGAAATTCTTTGGCCGCAGACGATGAGTGCCGGGCCCTGCAATTGGGATTTGAATCTGGTGATGGCCTCAGCCCCCGGGGTCATAAAGTTCTTTTCAGTTGCCGCACCAGGCAGAACGACGGACGGCATGCAGAAGCGGCCCAGATCATGAGCGAATGGATCAACGACCATCCTGATCATCCCCATTATCTGTTGTATTTTAATCTGGCCACCAGCCAGCTGGATCTTGAGCAAAAAGCCGAGGCTCTGGAAAATCTGGAACGGGCAGTGGCTTTGGAGCCTCGTTTTTCTCGCGCCTGGCTAAGCCTTGGGGAAGCGGCCTATGAGCAACAGAATTTTGTTCGGGCCGCGGAAGCATTTAACGCCGGGTACGAAACCATGTGTGAGCCACATCCCGAAATCCGGTACTATTCGGCCGTAGCCTGGTTGTTGGCCCATGAGCCGGAAAAAGCTCTCGACAGTTTCGATACCCTGCTGCGCGAGCATGGTGATCAGGCCACGTTGGACTGGTATCAGGCGTTAGTGGCTGCCGCCAGTGAAGCCGGCAATTTTGAACGAGCCCGGTCCTGGGTCGAAAACTGTCTGGTTGAAAACGAGTCGGACCCCCAGGCCTGGTACCTGGCCTATCAGTTTGCCGCAGCCAGTGAAAATTATGAAAAGGCCGCTGTGTGTTTAACCGTAGTGGGTCATTTACGCCCGCTGACGCGGAATGAATTTCTGCAATTGGGCGACCTTTACGCTGGAAGCGGTGTCCCGATTCAAGCCGCCCGGAATTACCAGAAGGCCTTGGAATTTCCCGAGAAGCAACCCACCTCGGCTGATTATCTGCGCCTGGCATCGGCCTGGATGGCGGCCCATCAAATGGACGAAGCCCGGGCTGTTCTGGGCCGGGGACTGGCCGCCAAACCCTCGGCCAAACTGCTGGCCCTGCTGGGTGATTTGAATTATACAGAGAAAAAATTTGCCGAGGCCCGGGACGCTTTCGGAAAGTGTGTGGCCATGGACCCGGAATACGGAAGAGGGTGGTTGATGTGCGGGTACTGCAGTTTGGAAATGGATGAGAGAGATGAGGCCCGCAGCAGCTTGCAGCGGGCCCAGGACTTTCCAAACCAGGAGACGATTGCGGAGGAGTTGTTGCGCCGGATAGCTCCATAACTTTCAATGGCGGCGCCTGATACCGAATTTTAACCTGGACATTGATTGTCTTTTTGTTATTTTAGTCTTAACTAACATTTTTAGCCAAGCAAGACATAATCTATCCGCTTGAAAGGAGGCACCATGAAAGCCGGCCAAACCGTCGTCAGCGCCAGTTTAGAGGACTATCTCGAGGCCATTTACCACATCGAAGCCTCCAATGGTGCCGCCCGCGCCAAGGATATTGCCGTGGCCATGAGTGTAAAAAATGCCTCTGTCACCCAGGCTTTGCGTTCACTGGCGGAAAAAAGCCTGGTGAATTACGCGCCGTACGAAGTCATCACTTTGACCAAGCCGGGCAAGCAAATTGCCCTCGATGTCATCCGGCGTCATGAAATTCTGGAAAAATTTCTCAGTCAGGTGCTGGGCCTGCCCCT
>JAOZJV010000513.1 GCA_029935695.1 Candidatus Krumholzibacteriia bacterium
TTGCAACCGAATCAGGTACACGCCCGAGGCAACCGCACTGCCCCGAAGATCGGTCCCATTCCAAACTACCTGATGCCGTCCCGCCGGCTGATGGTCCTGAACCAGCATCGCCACCAGACGGCCGCGCACATCATGAACAGCCAGCCTCACATCTGCCGGACGATCCAGAGCAAAAACAACTGTCGTGCTGGGATTGAACGGGTTGGGATAATTGGGCAGCAACTCCGAAGACAGGATTATTCCTGGAGTTGATGCAGACGTGGGACTGTTCGATGCTCCGGGTGATGGTACCGCGAAGAACTCCCATTCGTCGCGTCCGTCCATGGCCCGGCCCTCACTCACATCCAGGGTCTGAGGCCCAAAGGTGTAGCTGTCCACGTGCATGATTATCTCGTCAACATCGGAATACAAACCGATGGCTTCGCCATTTCCACTGAGTTTGAAATTAGTGTGCAAGGGACCGTCGAGGGGATCACTGTCACACCATACAATCATGTATTGGCCGGCGTTGATGGTCGTATCAGGAAACGCCCAACGGGTGGGCACGGTCAAATCATCGGTCAGATACATATTCCCCAGGAACACGGGGTCGGTTCCGGAATTATAAATCTCCACCCAGTCTTCAAAAACCCCGGTTTCATCGGCAATGATGCTGCCGTTGAGGGCCATGAATTCATTGATACACAGGCTACTGTTCAGAACCGGTTGGGGGTTCGCAAGAGCCGGTGTTGGCTCGACGCCCTGCTGCCACGGACCGCTGCCATCAGGCACCCTGGCAATAGAGCCATATTCGGGAATCTCCTGCCAGCTCAGATAATCGATCTGTTCATTTGTTTCCACATAAATCATATCCAGAGAACCGTATCCAGGAGTGAAAACATACGGGGCATGATTGTCCCCTTGCTCCGGTTGACCATCAAGCCACAGAAGCTGGTGGCCAGGCTCTATCACCTGGGAGGAAAAGGTCCACACACCGCCGGTGGTGCCGTCCAATTTCAGGGTCAGGCCGAGCATATCAACAGGAATGGGCAACGGATTGAAGACTTCCAACCAGGGATCGAATTCTCCCATTTCATCAGACACCAGGCCACTGTTCAGGCCCATCCATTCATTGAGACGCAAGATGGATTGTGTGAAAGGCTCGCCATTGGCCCCACCTGGTGTGGGGACTGTTGAATAAACCCAATTGAGGTTTCCATCGGACAACCGCGCCCAGGAGACATCGGTCACCTGTTGTTGAAATTCCACCATGGTGATCAGAGTTTCACCGTCGGGTGCAAAGAGATAAATCCCTTCACCCTCGGCGGACAATTTAAAGCCCAGGTGATCTGCCCCCTGGGAGACAGTGCCATCGGCCCACAGCATGAGGTGCTGACCGGGAACCAGTTGCAAGCCACCGGTCATTTGGTGTTTGGTGGGGTTTGAGGCGTCGTCCGTGATGAAGAGGTCATCCAGATTTACCGTTGCCTGGCTGCCGTTAAAAATTTCCACCCAATCATCGAACTGGCCGGCACCATCGGCCACAGTTGCGTCGTTATCGGCCATCAACTCATTGAAAACAAGGCCATCCCAATTGGCAACCCAGACGGAAGCCAGCCAGGGAAGAGCAGATGAATTCTGGTGCTGATCAACCCAAATCAGGAAATAATTGTTCATCTCGTTGGCATTGGGAGATGTATCGAGGGAGGTGTACTGAACCACATCATCAGAATATTCCTGGCCAATGAGACCGGGGTTCTGGAAGTATGAGTCCACCAGATCGCCATTGGGATTGTTGGGATTTTCCCGCATGAGCAGGAAGCCTGTGTTGCCACGCTCGCCTCTGGTCTCCCAGTTTACACGCACACCACCACCGTGAACTGCATTGACCGCCTCGAAATGAACCAATTCCACCGGCACCCGGTACTGTTCCTTGAAAGAGGCGGCATGAGTCTGAACGACCCCATGGCGAACATTGGCAAAATTCCGCAACTGGTCGGCATAATCGGTGAATTCAGATGCACTGTCCCAATCCCAGCGCTGAGCGTGCAAATCCATTTCCGGGCCCTGCTCCGCCACAACCGCATCAATCCGGGCAATCATGGATTGGGGAGCCAGCTCCGCAGCCAGCAATTCGTCCAAACGATCAAAGAAGAAAGCCTTGAATTCGCTGTTCTGCATGAAGCCCCGGAACATGTTGGCCCAGGACTGCATGGAAGGATTCCAGCCACTGTAATAAAACACCGGAGGCCAGTTGGATTCGAAAGCGGCCTGATCCTCTGAGGAAAAGAACTGGAAATAGTCAGTGTTGATGTTCTGGGGAAAAAGAGTGTCGTCTTCATCCCACATGATAAAACGCCAGGGCCCATCGCCCTCTTTCAGCTGGGCCAGATTGGAGTCAAAACCATTGTCCGCCGTGGCTGCAAAAATATTGATGAGCAGCCAGTCCACATAGGTGTTCAGATCGATGCGGGTGGACATGTCGGCAAACCAGGCATGGGATGCAAATTCCTGGGGCTGACTGAAGGATGAAATAAGATTGGCCCAGTCATCGGGGTCTCCCCTTTCGACCACGCCGTCCTTGATGAACGTATAGCTGTCCGGCTCGATGCCGTGGGTCACTTCCAGAAATTCGTCATCCAGACGTTCCCGTAAACTGTACACACCCCAGAACTCGTTGTTGACGTACCCCACCGCCGGCTGGATGCGGCTGCCCAGGTGACCTCGGTCCAGCCAGATGCCCTCCAGAATATCAGAGTTGAAACAATTGAAAGGGAACCGGTGGGTGCGCAGCAACAGACGCTGGAAAACCGTGGGTTGCCCACCGAAAAAATCGTACACCATTTCATTGGAAGAGCCATAATCATCGAAGTAAAAACGCAAGGATTTCTGGGCAAACCGGCGGCTCCAGCCACCATGGATCCGTAAACCAACGGGCTCGGTGAATGAATAATTGTCTGCGGGATTGAAGAAATCCAACTGGGCCGAACGTTCCCAGTCGGCACCATGCTGCTGAAAATTGGCATGATCGCCATACACGTAAATACCCGTGGCCGGTGACCACAAGCCACTCTTTTCGGTGGTGATGTGGAAAGTCATCAAATCGTGGGACTGGCTGCCAAAAGGGATCACCGGCTGAGGAG
>JAOZJV010000514.1 GCA_029935695.1 Candidatus Krumholzibacteriia bacterium
GGCGCATGATGACAAAATCGGTGCGTTACGGGGGGATTATAGTGTTGCGGTTGGGCTTGGAGGTCCTCATGCCTGCGGAGTTCCTCGCCCAACCTCAACACTCTAATCCCCCGGTAAGGAACTATTTTACAGGAGGGGTATTGGGGGGGATTAGGTGTTTTAGTTTTGGTCCAGTAGTCTGGCGGGGTTGGTGACGGCGTTGATTTTTCCGGCCACGCCTTTGCCGTTTTTAACTTGTTCGTCATTGAGGTAGGTTGCGTTGATCATTTGGTCGATGCGTACGCCATGTCTGCTGAAATTGTACTCCACCAGGGCTTTACTCCATCCTTTGAAATACATTTTCAGTTGGCCGAGCTGGGTTTCGTTGCCCTGGAAATGGACCAGCAGATCTATTTCACTGTCTGTGTTTGCGGTACCGTTTTTGACCGAGCCATACAGGTAGACGGCCTCCACTCCCAGTTTTTTATGATCCAGGGCTCGGACCAAACGTTCGGCCATGCGGAAACGCCAGCGCCAGAACTGAACCGGTTCGTGAAGGGTGGCTTCCTGATCAGCTTGGGAAACCGGGCTGGCTTCTTCGCATTCTTCCAGCACTGCCACGGCCTCATCCAGATCGGCGTTCATGTAAACGCGCATGACCTGGCCCGGACGCACCGTGTTGATTTCGATCACTTTGATGCAGTCTTCAAGGTCCGCAAACTCTGGCAGCATTTCTGTCAGCAGGTTGGCTGAGTTGCTCAGGAACTCTTCATCAAAAACAACCTCGTCGTTGTCGGGATACAAGGGCAGATAACGAATGTTGGCTTCCACCAGGTCCTGGAAGAAATGGGTGCCGAAACTGAGATCCGGTACATAGTTTCCACTGCTGCGCGCAATTTCGATAAGCATGGCTGTGTTGTTGATGTCGGCATAGGTGATGCTCACACCCATTTTGATATCACCACGGCTGCCCCAGCGGCCTGGGCCCATGAGAATGAATTTGCGTTTGGGAAGCATGATGTTCAAAGCACCCACTGCCCGTCCCACTCTTTTCATTTCATCTTTCGTGGTCATGGCCGCGTATCCGGCAGGGTCCACGTACACAATATGGGTGATATCGGGCACCCATCCGTTGGAAACGTAACGTTTGGCTGAGAAGATGAGATTTTTTTCAGGCACATCACGAGGTATGGGTGCCGGGGCAGTCTCACCGGTTTGGGCCTGGGGACGGCACTGGAGAAGGTAAAAATCTGTTCCGTCGTGGGCGAACTCGATATCCACCGGTGCCCCCAGATGCTCTTCCAGGGTTTTCAAAAGCCAGTGCCCCTTGCGCACAAAGTCAGTGTCGCTGAGAAGGCCCTCCATGTTGGCCACCAAATCATCAGTTTCCGGGTGCATCATGAAGCGGGATCGTTTGTGAAGCATTCCATCTTCGAAAACACTGAAGACTTTGTCCAGGCCGGGATATTCAGATCCCACTTCCTTCACTAAATCCTCCAGCTCAATGGTCTCGAATTTGTTGTTTTCGAGGTTGATCACATCGGCTTTGCGAGGCGAATAGCGAAGGACTTCGTCGAGGCTCTGGCTGGCCCGCAAGCCCGGTTGGGCAGGCACAGCGAGGATGGGAAAATCATCACCAATGCGGTCCACGGCCCGAGTTCCCAGACCTGGAACCAGCCGGATCAGTCCATCTTCACGCTTGATGCGCGGCGACCAGCGGAATTCATTTTGACTGAAAGCAACACCGGCAAACGACGGCATCCAATACCGCCCCACCCGCTTGCCAATGACTTCCTGAATCAGAACGCCCATTTCTTCGATGAATTCCAGCAATCCGCGCTCACGGCGGTATTCAATGGCATCGGGTCCGAGGACCGATGCCCAGACTTCGGCAACAGCATCCATGATAGCATCGAGACGTTCGGTTTTTGTACCCTGGTTGGCTATAAACAGACTTTTGTATTTACCGGAAAAAGCAGTGCCAAAACGATCTTCAAGCAGGCTGCTGCTGCGGATGATCAGCGGCACTTCACCAAAATAATCCAGGGCCCGGGAAAGGCCGATGATCACTTCGGGCGGGAAGGTGCTGTTCTTAAAAAGTTGGATCATGTTCGGATACTCGCGCCGAACCTGGGTGATCTCTTTGAACTTCTGTTCCATGACATCATCAAGCTGGTTGTGCTTGATGAAGTCCATCACAGCATCGCTGATGATGTACCAGGTGCGTGGTGTTTTCACATCCGAAGAGAAGCCACTGTCCTGCACATCCGGTTGGGCCAGAATCCATTCGGCCAAAGCCAAACCCGAGGCCTTGCCCCCCAGTTTTCCATAGCAACCTTTGGTCATGGTGACACGGTCAACGATGTCAATGAAGTCGGTGATGCGCACCACTTCCTTGGCTACATTAATGAAGTCCAGTTGTTCGGTGAGGAAACGCTGAATAAGACTGACCCGAAGACTTTTGATATTGCTCAGGGCCAGACCGCTGCGACCGAGCAGGACATCATTGTAACGCCTGATGGCATCGGCAATTTCGGGCATGGTTGAACGGGGGTCACCCACCACGCCACCAAAAAAGCTGGCCTTTTCTTCAGCCGTCCACTTGAGCAGTCGCGTGAGGATTTCTTCGTCACCCAGATATTGTGAAGCCAGAGCAAAGGGCCCACCCTGCATCAGAAAAGAATTTTCGAGGGATATTCTGGTGCCGGGAGAATTGGATTCACTGCCGCCGGCAGCACCGGTTTCAGCCGCGTCGATTTCCGCCAGCATGGTAACGGCTTCATCCAGGCCAATGGACACCAGGTGGTTGAGCATTTTACGCGAAACCCGCAGGAATTGCTTCCCACGGGTTTCGCGCATTTTGGTAATCAGACTGCACCACTGAGGTGGGTTGGGACCTGTGCAGTCTGATGCTTTATTCATGCTTACACCCAGCCACGATCACGGCAGGCAGCTGCCACACGGTTGATGGCCACAACGTAGGCGGCATCGCGCATGTAAACCTTCTGGCGTTTAGCCATGTCGCTGATGGACTGGTACGCCGCAGTCATTTTCTGATCGAGTTTGGTCAGGACTTCGTCCTTCTCCCAGAAGTAGTTCATGTTGCACTGCACCTGCTCGAAGTAGCTGCAGGTCACGCCGCC
>JAOZJV010000515.1 GCA_029935695.1 Candidatus Krumholzibacteriia bacterium
ATAGTTTCATTTTCCCCGCTGGCAGCCTGATTGCTCCTCAGGGATATTTGGTTGTGGCTGAAAACAGAGCGGCCTTTTGGGCTTTCTTTCCGGATGTTTCTCCGGTGGTGGGGGACCTTGATTTTGGTTTCAGCGGCGGGGGTGAACTGCTGACTCTGACCGATCCGGCCAATATTGTTTATGACAGTGTTCATTATGACGATTCGGCACCCTGGCCCGTGGAGCCTGATGGCACAGGTCCCACCCTTGAGCTGATTCATCACACACTGGACAACAGTTTAGCCGCCAGTTGGGCTTCTTCTGTGAACCACGGGACACCCGGGGCCATGAACAGCAGCGTCGCGCCTGCCTCGGCTCCGCCACTGCCATCCACTTTCTCCATGGCTGCATTTCCCAATCCTTTCAATCCCCAGTGCGAATTGTCTTTCAGCCTGGAAAAAACATCCCGGGTGGAATTGTCGATTTATGACCTGCATGGCCGGAAACTGGTTACTTTGCTGTCTGACCAGCAAGCACCTGGCCTGCACCGGGTTACCTGGGATGGGCGTGATGAGAAAGGTCAGCAACTGGCCAGCAGTATCTATTTTGCCCGTCTGAATATTGATACCGATACGAGAGTTATCAAACTCACTTTGGTAAAGTGAAATATTAGTTCAGTTTGGCTGGTCTGCTTCCGATAATAAGAAAGAACGTAATAGTCTTTTCTTTACGGGAGTGCCCAAGTGCAAACAGTAGAATTCATCGATGCCCTGAAAACAGGTGTTGATAAAATCGATACTCAGCATGAAGCCCTGGTGGACATGATCAATTTTTTGATCGAAGCCAAGGATAATAATGTTCCTCCGGAAAATATCTCCTTCGTTTTGGGTGAGATGACAAAATATGTCTATCTGCATTTCCGGGATGAAGAACAATTCATGTTTGATAATTTTTTCGTCGGCTTGGCCGAGCACCGTGTCGTTCATGAGTCTTTTGAAGCGAAGGTTCTGGAATATCAGCAAATGTATGATGAGGGCCGGGTCGATCTGTTGGACGATGTGCTTGAATTCCTGACTAACTGGCTGGTTCAGCACATCCTGGGCGATGACAAGGAAATGGTGCAAGAGGTTTTAGCCAACCGGGAATAAATGATATTTAGCGAAAACACAAAACGCCGCCGGAAGATTCCGGCGGCGTTTTTTTCTAAATTTCAGACAGAAACTACATCCCCAGAGTTTTATGCAGGAATGCATACCGATCGGCCACTTCCTCAATCACCATGGATGTCGGTTTGCCCGAACCGTGCCCGGCCTTGGTCTGGATGCGGATCATCACCGGCAGATTTCCCGCCTGACAGGCCTGAAGCTGGGCTGCGTACTTGAAGCTGTGACCTGGCACCACCCGGTCATCATGGTCCGCAGTGGTCACCATGATGGAGGGATACTCCACACCTTCTTTAAGATTATGGTACGGACTGTAGGCATACAGGGTGGGGAACATATCCGCATCTTCACTGCTGCCGTAATCGCTGGTCCAGGCCCAGCCAATGGTGAACAACTGGAAGCGCAGCATATCCATCACACCCACGGCGGGGATGCCCGCTGCGAAGAGTTCAGGCCGTTGATTGACCACCGCGCCCACCAGGGTGCCACCATTGCTGCCGCCATGCACAGCCAGTTTGTTGGGATTGGTGTATCCTTCGCCAATGAGATATTCGGCGGCGGCAATGAAGTCATCAAAAACATTCTGCTTGTTCTTCAGCATGCCGCCCTGGTGCCAGTCTTCGCCGTATTCGCCGCCGCCGCGCAGGTTGGCCACGGCATACACGCCACCCTGTTCAATCCAGGGCAGGGTGCTGATGGAGAAGCGGGGAGAGAGGCTGATGTTGAATCCGCCGTAGCCGTAAAGAATGGTGGGATTGGTTCCGTCCAGGACCAGACCTTTTTTGTGCACCAGGAACAGAGGCACCTCGGTGCCGTCTTTGCTGGTGTAGAAAATACGCTGGGTTTCGTAGGCGTCAAAATCGAAATCAATTTCCGGTTGGCGGAACAAGGTGCTTTTGCCGGTTTTGAAATCGTGGTGGAAAATTTTCCCGGGGCTCAGGTAACTGTTGAAGACATAGTAAGTCTCCGTATCGCTTGATTTGCCACTGAAGCCGCCACTGCTGCCAAGGCCGGGCATGGCAATCTCGCCCTGGGCCGAGCCATCGAGTCCAAAGACTTTCACAATGTTGACCACATCGTGCATGTAGGTGACGATGAAGCTGTTGTTCAGCACTGAAACCCCGTCAATGGGATCGTTGCTTTCAGGGATGATGGTTTTCCACTGGCTGCGGGCCGGCTGGTTGATGTCGATGGCGATGACGCGTTCTTTCGGAGCTTCCAGGTTGGTCTGGAAGTAGAAAATACCGCCATCGTTATGCAGGAATTTATAGGACGCGTCGTAGTCATCCAGCAGGGTGACCATTTTGGCGGTATCGTCCTGGAGATCCAGGTAATAGAGACGGTTGTTGCGGCTGGTGCCCTGCCACACTGAAATGATGAGGTAGCGACCATCTTCGCTCACATCGCCCTGGAATCCCCATTCCTTCTGGTCGGGCCGTTCGTACACCAGCTTGTCCTGGCTTTGGGCTGTTCCGCGCTTGTGGAAGTAGAGTTTTTGAAAGTAGTTGGCCCCTTCAAATGTTTCTCCGTCCCGGGGAGCATCGTAGCGGCTGTAATAGAAGCCTTCGGCGCCATGGTTCCATGCTGCTTTGCTGAACTTGCTCCATTGAACTTCGTCGTCCAGATCGTCACCGGTGTTAATGTCGCGGATGTACCAGGTGCGCCAATCAGACCCGCTGACACTGGTGGACCAGGCCAGCCAGCGACCATCATCGCTGAAGCTGAGCTCACCCAAAGCCACGGTGCCATCTTCACTCAGGGTGTTGGGGTCCATCAGCACGCGCGGTTCACTGTGGGCATCATCCTGAACGTAAAGCACAGCCTGATTCTGCAGACCGTCATTTTTGAAATAGAAGGTTCGCTGGCCCTTCTTGAAAGGAGTGCCGTAACGGGTGTAATCCCAGATTTCCGTGAGGCGGTTTTTGTAGGTTTCGCGCTGGGGAATGCTATTGAGAAATCCAAAAGTTACTTT
>JAOZJV010000516.1 GCA_029935695.1 Candidatus Krumholzibacteriia bacterium
TCTACAATCACCGGGCTCTCGGGATTAGAAATATCGACCACTTGAAGACCACTGGCAAAATTGGCGACGTAGGCATAATCATCCAAGACCGCCACGGTAAAAGCGTTACTTGGCAAATCGAGAGTTTCCACGAGGGTTGGAAATTCCGGGTTGGAAATATCAACAACCAGCAGACCGTCGCTGTCATCGGCAATGAATGCATAGTCGCCGGCCACTGCCAAACCATACGCCAAACGAGTATCAAGAGTACCAACGAGTTCAGGTTCTTCGGGGTTTTCAATATTAACGATTTTCAGGCCCTCCGACCCATTGGCGACGTAAGCATAGGACCCTATGACTTCCATCATGTAGGCTTCTCCGAACAAATCAAGGCTCCCGGCAATCTGCGGATCACTGGGGTCGCTGACATCAACCACGTGGATCCCGAAATAGCCATCGGAAACGTAGGCATAGGTGCCTACCACGGTAACGCCCTGGGTCTCGGCCATGGTTGGAATCTGCCCGATTATTTCGGGATTTTCGGGGGTGGAAATATTGGCAATTTTCAATCCTCCATAACCATCGGCAATGTAGGCATAGTGACCATGGACATCGACATTCACTGCTTTATCCGATGAGACAATATTGCCCACAATTTCCGGACTGCCGGTTTGAAAGACATCAAACGCATGCACACCGGCTTCCCCGCACGTCACATAGGCCAGGTCGTCCAGTATCATGACCCGAAAAGCGATAGGTAGTGAATCCCAACTGTCTTCCATAACAGGATTGCCGGGGTCGCTGATATTCACCACCTGAAGACCAGCATCATAGTCTGCAACGTAGGCAAAATCGCCACTGACGGTTACGCCATAGGCATCGCCGGGGGTTTGCACAGTCCAGACAACCTGCGGGTCAGCCGGATCTGAAATATTGATGATTTGCAAACCATAGGCCATATTCGCGACGAAGGCGTAATTGTCCTTGATGTCCACATCGAAGCAATTGCTCGAGAAAGGAAGACTGCCAACAATTTGGATATTTTCGGGGTTGGAAACGTCAACTACCTTAAAACCATTTTGGCCGTCGGCAACGTAGGCATAGTTTCCAGATTTTTTGACATCCACAGCTCTGCTTGGTGGATCAACGCTGTCCAAAATCCTGGGGTCTGTTGGATCCGTTACGTCGATCACCGTCAGACCGCCCGTCCCGTCACCAAGGTAGACAAAATTTCCATCCACGGTCAGACCATAGGCTTCACCTGGTGTATTGACCGTGCCAATGATTTCGAGTTGATCCACATCTGAAATATCAATGACCTGAAGGCCAGCGGCCTCATCACCGACATAGGCGTATGAGCCGGAAATTGCAATGCCATAAGCATCTCCCGGCGTGGCAAAACTACCCACTAATTTCATTGAGGAAATTTCGATAATTTGAATACCCTCTTCTATGGCGGCAACAAAAATATAATCACCGGAGTAGGCAATTTCATGGGTAACTCCCGGTGTGTCCACCGCCCCTGCCCAGTGGAAATAATCTCCGTAATCGATGCACTCTTCTGCCATGGCTGGTGAACAGAGCAGTACAAACACAAAAATCAGCGTTAATAGAATCCTCATTTTTTCCCCCCGGGGAATGTTTGGCGATCATACAAAATGCCAAACGCACCGATGAAATTCACTGTCTAAGAGGGGAAGATTGCTTAAGAAGGTATTTTCATAAACCTTCCCCTCAGTAGTAGTGCGGTTTTTACCGGGAAAACCCTTCATTATTTTTTAAAATAAATTTGCCGAAAAAAATCAGTGCCCCCCCCGGACTTCCACCCGGGGGGATCATGCTGTCAAAAATCACCTCACCAACATCATCTTCTCTGACTTCAAAACATCATCAGTAATCATCCTCAACAAATAGGTTCCCGAAGCAACCGCCCGTCCCTGCTGATCCTTCCCCTGCCAATCCATCGTATAAGCTCCAGCCTCAAATGCATGATTAGCCAGCACCACAATACGTTTACCGGTCATATCGAAGATGCATAGCTCCACATTTCCAGACTGCTCAAGAGTGAAAGAAACAGTAGTCCGAGGATTAAACGGATTGGGATGGACCGACAAATTAACCAATGGCTGAGGAGTCTCATCAATTCCCGGCTCAAGATACCCGCCCCCAACACCGGACAAAGAGGGGTCGCAATGGAACCGTAGAACCTGAATTCCGAATCCGTTATCAGCCAGGTAAACATATTCACCACGGAAGTCCACGCCTCTGCCAAAACCAGGAGTATTCAATCCTCCCACAATGAGAGGATTTGTGGGGTCGGAAACATCAATCACCTGGAAACCCTGATCATAGTCACCGACGTAGGCAAATTTGCCTCGGACTGTGACATTGATGGCCCAGCCCGGAGTATCAACACTCCCCACGATCACCGGGCTCCTGGGATAGGAAATGTCAACCACCTGAAGGCCACTTTCAAAAGCGGCAACGTAGGCATAATCACCCGCGATCGACACCGAAAAGACATCACTTGGCATGTTGATAGTTTCCGCGAGGGAGGGAAATTCCGGGTCGGAGACATCAACAACCAGAAAACCTGCATTATTATCTGCAACGAAAGCATAGTCGCCAGCCACAGCCAAACCATACGCGTAGCTCGTTTCAAGAGCGCCTGCAAGTTGAGGATCCGTCGGGTTTTCAATGTTGACTATTTGCAGGCCGCCATCCCCATTGGCAACATAGGCATAGGAGCCGGAAACATCCAGCATGTAGGAATCGCCGGGCAATTCAAGGCTCCCGACAATTTGTGGATCGCTGGGCTCAGTGACATCAACCACCTGAATGCCGAATTGACCATCGGCAACATAGGCATAGTTGCCTACAACCTTTACACCCTGGGCCTCGGCCATGGTTGGGACAAAGCCGACATCCACGGGGCTTTCCGGGTTGGTGATATCGGCAATTTTTAAACCCGCAAAACCATCGGCGATGTAGGCATAGTGTCCGTAGACATCGACGTTCAACGCTTTGTCCGAGGACTCAATATTATCCACAACCTCAATGCTGCCTGAGTGACTGATATCGAACACATGGACACCGGCATAGCTGGTGCTCACATAGGCCAGACCGTCT
>JAOZJV010000517.1 GCA_029935695.1 Candidatus Krumholzibacteriia bacterium
ATAAAACGTTATACAAAATTTGTCTTGGAAAACCAGTTGCCAAATATACCCACCAATGGTACACTTAAGAGTACCTTAGGAGGCGTCAAAAATGAAAATTCCAGGTATTATTCCAGTGACTGATTTGCGTCAAGATGCTGCGGCTGTCCTCAAAAAACTTCAGGACTCAGCTGACCCACTCGTCATCACTCAAAGAGGCCGAGCCATTGCGGTTATTCAGAGTATTGAAGCATACGAGAAGGCCGAACACGATCGAGAGCTTTTAGAGTTACTTGCTGTAGGAGAAAAAGAAATTGCCGAGGGCAGAGGCCATACCTTGGCTAGTGTGTTGAAAGAATCAGATGCGTTGTTGCGTGGTGGCAAAAAATGAAAGTTAAATTTACGCCCACAGCTCGAGTTCAATTTCTTGAGGGGCTTGAATATATTCGCCAAGACAGCCCAAGTGCAGCGGCCAATTTCCGCAATAAAGCAGAAGTGGTTCTCCGGCGCTTGGAGGAATTTCCGGAATCTGGTCGCTCAATTCCTGAATTTCCCGGGCTTCCACATCGGGAGGTTATAATACCGCCCTATCGGTTTTTCTGTCGAGTGGCCGGCAAAACGGTTTGGATTGTGGCTGTCTGGCATAGTGCTCAGTTACCCAGGGAGCTTGGCCACTGATTTTGTATAACAAAAAGTTGAACCTGACAATTGCGTCTGTCACACTTTGTGCTGGCGCACAAGCTGCGCCAGCCACACTTGCAGGTTAACAAAACTGGATATAACATAAAGCCATGGAACACGCGTAACGTTACTGGTTATATCCAATATCCTTGAGTTTTTCAATCAAGCCGAGAATTATCGCAAAGGCTTTGGCTTGTTTTTCAATGTTCTTAAAAAAGAAGCAGTTGACGCATAACGTTATTCGTTATATACTAAAACAATGATAAGGTCGTTCAAATCCAAAGAGGCCCAAAAGGTCTTTAACCGAGATCGGTCCAAAAAGTTACCAGGAGAAATCCAACAGGTTGCTCTCCGTAAGCTTAAAATGCTGAATCGTTCTCAAAACTTAACGGATTTGCGGGTTCCTCCTTCCAATCGTTTGGAGCGGCTTAAGGGTAACCGAAAAGGCCAATACAGCATTCGGATCAACGACCAGTGGCGAATTTGTTTTCGCTGGGACCGCGGCGACGCTTATGAAGTTGAAATCGTCGACTACCATTGAGGTTCAAAATGAGTAGCAAAAAGTTATCCCCAATTCACCCAGGCGAAGTTCTTCTTCACGAGTTTCTAGAACCTATGGAATTGAGTCAAACTCGTTTGGCCAAGGGCATTGGTGTGTCGCCTCGTCGGGTGAATGAAATCGTTTTGGAAAAGCGTCGTATTACCGCTGACACAGCTCTTCGTTTTGCAAAGTATTTTGGAATGTCCGCAGATTTTTGGTTGGGCCTTCAAATGGATTTTGATCTTGATATAGAGAAAGATCGGCTTGGGGACCGCTTAGAAACCGAGGTAAGCCAGTACGTTGGCTGAAGGCAGAGCAGTTAACAAGAAGTTGAACCTGACAATTGCGTCTGTCACACTTTGTGCTGGCGCACAAACCGCGCCAGCCACACTTGCAGGTATCAAAACGCTATCTTTGTTTAAGAAGCCCTCTTTCTGGCCCTGGGTAAAAACTTCCCCATGAAATACTGTTGACAACAGCACTTAGATTACGCATCCTGCGTTACACAAGGAGCGTAATATGTCAAATCCATTCAAATATGGTGGAATCGTTACTAAAGGGTCTTTCTGTAACCGCAAAAAAGAACTCACCGATCTATCTCGCGCAATGCAAAACGGTGATCGGCTATTTTTGTATTCAGAAAGGCGCCTGGGGAAAACGTCATTAGTTAAGCTGGCACTTTCTCGACTTCCTAAAGGGGAGTACTTGTGGGCTTATGTTGATTTGTGGCCAACAGACGATGAGGCTTCATTTGCTGTGGCGGTGGCCAAGGCTATCACAGAAAGCCTGGCCAGTACCCCAAATAAAATGCTGGCAGTTGGTAAGAGTTTCTTTGGAGGTCTGGCACCAACAGTTACCACGGATTCATCTGGAAACCCTCAAATCAGTTTTTCCCTTCGAGGAGACGGGAGGAGTGTGCCAGAGTTGTTGGATGTATTAAAGGCACCGGAAGAAATCGCTAAGCGTCGAAATCGAAAAGTTGTAATGGTATTCGATGAGTTTCAGCGGATTTTGGAATATGGTTCAGATAAAACTGAGCGAACTCTTCGAAGTGTCATTCAAGACCAAGAAAATGTGTCATTCATTTTTCTTGGAAGCCGAAAGCACCTGATTCAAAAAATGTTTTTGGATCAAAATCGCCCCCTATATCGCGCAGGGGGCCATTACCCTCTAGGCTCAATCGAAACTCGAGCCTGGTTGCCATTTATCCAGTCACGTTTTACTAAAACAGAAAAAAGAATTGCTCCAAGTGTAATCAAGGAATTGTGTAAAAAAACAGGAGGACACCCGTTTTATACTCAACACCTTTGCCACGCAGTATGGGAGATTTGCGATCGAGGAGCAGAGGTTTTGGGAGAAACAGTTGAAATGGCGATAAATCTATTGTTAGAGCGCGAAAGTTATGCATATACGGCTTTGTGGGAATCATTTGCTGTAAATCAGAGACGGTTTTTATCAGGCCTTGTTCAAGAGCCAAGTGGTGTTGAGATTTTTGGTGCTTTGTTCATTCGAAAGAATAATCTCAGTTCAGCTTCGTCTGTGCAGAGAGTTGTTGAAAATCTCCTTGATCGAGATGTCATTGATCGAGAAGATGGATCTTATTTTATTGCGGATCGATTTTTTCAGTTATGGGTGCAGGGCCGGGTCGGTTGATTTTGCTCGTCCGGGGAAAAGAATCAAAAAGTTGAACCCGACAATTGCGTCTGTCACACTTTGTGCTGGCGCACAAGCTGCGCCAGCCACGCTTGCAGCTGAAGCCAACGTTGATATGACTTCCCCAGTCAATTTAAAATTACACCATTGTCTTTTCCTTCCATTTTCGTAATTCATTTAATAAATAACGAGAAAGCGAGACCAGCAAATCACGACGATTGATCCTGCTGATATCCGCGGGTTG
>JAOZJV010000045.1 GCA_029935695.1 Candidatus Krumholzibacteriia bacterium
GCTCTGGTCGCCGGTGGTGGCGTGGCGGGGCTGACGCACTTTGGCACCAGCCTGGGGCGTGCAGGCAGCACTGCGACCACGGGTGGCTTGGCCAATCCTCTTTATGCTACAGTGGAAACGGGTTTGGCTACGGTGCTGACCATTCTGGCCATTGCTTTGCCTTTGGGAGCTTTGGTTTTGATTGTGATTTTGGGACGGAGAGTCATTATGTCCCGTGTTTTCCGTCGTTGAAGCTCTTAAATTTCGACATATTTCATCATCCCCCCGGGGGGAACATTTACCCCCCGGGGGGTAAGATTCTGATTTTGCCAGCAAACGTTGCTTGTGGCCAATGGGTCAAGTTTTCAACAGCTATTTAGTAATTTTTCCAAAGCAACCAATGTTTGAAAAATGGATTGACGAATTTATACTCTCCCTGATAACGGTAAATAACTCTGAGTTTCATCAGTCGCTTCAAGGCCTTTTGTACTGAAGCAGGATGTGTGATTCCCACTCCTTCCAAAAATTCTGCCGACAATGGTGACTGGCCTCCCTTGAAAAAATCAGTTCAAATGCTTTCTGAAAATGACTTTCAGAAATACTCTCCCCTTGAGAACTTGTATCCCAAAGTGCCCCGCATAATTCTTGGATATCACCGGGCACCGTGTCTCCAATAAAAATAATCTGATTCAGGGTTTCATTGGATATTTTCCTTTTGCCTTTTCTGAATTTTGCTTTCAGGAAAGCAATAAATTCATCCTCTTGCAAAGCATGAACATCCAGGGTGGTTGCTGATTTGAAGAAAGGACTGTCGGCATTTAAAAAAATATCACGCATGTCATTGCGAATACTTCCTGAAAATACATATGCAATTTCACCTTGAAGTTGGATCTTACTTCGCAGCAAGGCCAAAACCTGACTTGAATCTGGAAGATTGAGAACATCCTGAAATTCATCAAATACAACGATAACCGGACGTTGTTTATTCATGTCATAAATTAAATCCAAGGAAATGGTGGGACGCAATCGTGACAAACTTTTGACCAGTTTCTCGAGTTTTCCCGCCTGGTTTTCAACTGAAATAATAGCCTTTAACATTCGACGGCATAGGTCATCTGTGGTTTTGATTTCCAGAAGATCGATATAGATCATTTGAAAATTTTGGGTTCGCCCAAAAGCCTCATGAACAAGAGATGTCTTGCCCATTCTTCGCTCAATTTGCAAAACCACATTTTGGCCTGATTTTGCAAAACCAATGAGTTGCTTGATAAGCTCTGGCCGTGGACAAAAGTCTTCATTTCCTACAACTTGGCCATATTTGAATGGATTCACCTTTATAACCTCCCTGAATGTATGCCGAAGAGCATAACGCCAATCAGCATATGTCAACTAATTTGCGATTTAAAAGAATATTAAGAGCCGCATTAATCGAAGTTAACATTTCCCTTCACCACCTTGAACTCAACCTTGCATCCAGCCCATGGTTTTTGAGCAGAGCCACCACTTCTTCCTGGCGTTCAGCAGTGGGCTCGGCCAACGGACCCGGATGATGAATTCGTCCCAGCCTGGAATATTTCTGACTGGCAATGTTGTGATAAGAAAGAACATCCACACGCCTGGGTGGGCCAGCCAGCCCGGCGATGAAGGCGGCCGATTCTTCAATGTTTTCCAGGTCGTCGTTGACACCGCCTATCAGGGGAATTCTTATGTCGATGGTTCGGCCGGTTTTGGCAAGAGCCTGCAGGTTTCTCAAAATCAATTCGTTGCCCATACCTGTAAATTTTTCATGATTCACTGAATCCATCATTTTTAAATCGTACAGAAAATGCTCGGTGTGCTCGGCCACTTCCAGCAATGTTTTTTCAGGGACCAGCCCGGCGGTATCAACTGTGCGGTGAATTTGATTTTGTCCGCATTGTTTCAGCAACTCCAAAAGAAAAACGGGAAACATCAGGGGC
Source organism: Candidatus Krumholzibacteriia bacterium (assembly GCA_029935695.1). Lineage (GTDB taxonomy): Bacteria > Krumholzibacteriota > Krumholzibacteriia > LZORAL124-64-63 > LZORAL124-64-63 > LZORAL124-64-63. The sequence continues at coordinate 1,938 of JAOZJV010000045.1, forward strand.
TCGCCTCCTGAAAAAGAGACACCTCCTCCAGACTGATCATAAAACGTGATCTCTTTTTTGATGGCCACCATGATTTCATCCACCGACATTTCGCGACCCGACATTTCCGTGGCATTGGTCGGGCAAACCTCTGCGCACACACTGCAAAGGCGGCAAAGATCCGGGTCAGTCACAACACCATCGGGTGTGAGTCTGCAGGCCTGGTTGGGGCAATGTTTGACGCACTCTCCGCAGCCAATGCACTTGGCTGAAGAATACATTTTCTCTTTTTGGCCGGAATAGCTTTCGGGGTTGTGACACCAGGGGCACCGCAAAGGGCAACCCTTGAAGAAAATGGTTGTGCGAATGCCCGGACCATCGTTGATGGCGTACCGTTTGATGTCAAATATCAGAGGCGTTTCAATCATTGGCACGATTTTCCCAAATCAAATAATCGCTTTATTTAAAAGCTGTCATTTTCAGTTCGGTCGATCACTTCCTGCTGCAGGTCGGCATTCATGTCATTGAAATAATCGCTGTAGCCGGCCATGCGAACCAGCAGGTCCTTGTAATCTTCGGGATGTTTCTGGGCTGCCAGCAGGGTGGGCGTATCGACAATATTGAATTGGATGTGATGCCCGCCCAGAGCAAAATAACTGCGGATCAACTGGCCCAGTTTGGTGATGTCCTCATCTGTTTTCACCAGGCTCGGCAGGAAGCGCTGATTGAGCAGGGTCCCTCCCGATTTCACATGGTCGATTTTGGTCAAAGATTTGATAACCGCCCCCGGCCCATGAGTATCGCAGCCGTGCGAAGGCGATGTTCCATCGGAAATGGATTTGCCGGCAAGCCGGCCGTTAGGCGTTGCTCCCATCACTTTGCCAAAATAAACATGGCAAGTGGTTGAAAGCATATTCAGATGGTATTTGCCATTTTCCTTGGTGCTGGGCTGACCATCGATAGCCTCCAGCAGATCGTCATAAACCTGTTTAGCGATATCGTCGGCAGCATCGTCGTCATTTCCAAAAAACGGGGTCTTGTTGAGAATGGTCTGGCGTTGAACTTCAGCCCCTTCAAAATTACTGGCCACCATGTTCAGTAGTTTATCCATGGAGAATGTTTCTTTTTCATAAACATGGTTCCTGATGGCCGACAGACTGTCAGTGACGGTGCCCAAACCACAGCACTGAATGTAGTTGGTGTTGTAACGGGGCCCGCTGTTGTAATAATCCCTGCCCCGGGCAATGCAATCGTCAATGAACACCGATAAAAATGGAGCGGGGGAATATTTGGCAAACATTCTGTCGATGTAATTGCTGACCCTTATTTTCTGGTCGATGATGAAATTCAGCTGCTTGAGAAAAGCTTCGTACAACTCTTCGTAGGTTTTGAAATCACGGGGATCGCCCGTTTGAATACCGGCGGTTTTACCCGTGACCGGATCAAGGCCATTGTTGAGAGTTACTTCGAAAATTTTCGGTACGTTAAGGTAACCTGTCAGCAGGTACGCCTCTTTGCCGAAGGCCCCCACTTCAATGCATCCACTGCAGCCGCCTTCACGGGCATCTTCAATAGACTTGCCTGAGCGTAGCATTTCCTGGATGTAAATATCCGGGTTGAAAACAGAGGGATAACCGTATCCCTGGCGAATCACCTTGCATGCCGTGTCGAGAAAACGGTTGGGTGTTTTGGAACTGATGTGAACCGAGTTGCCCGGTTGCAGAATATGCAGTTCTTCGATGATCTCCAGCATGATGTACGAGACTTCGCTCACTCCATCGGAACCATCGGCCTTAACCCCGCCGATATTGATGTTCGTAAAGTCATTGTAAGTGCCGCTCTCCAGGGCGGTGATGCCCACCTTGGGAGGAGCTGGATGATTGTTGACTTTGATCCAGAAGCAGCTGATCAGTTCTTTGGCCTGCTGCCGGGTCAAGACACCGGCGGCTAATTCTTTCTCGTAAAAAGGAGTCAGGTGCTGGTCAAAATGACCCGGATTCATGGCATCCCAGCCGTTGAGTTCCGTGATGGTTCCCAAATGCACAAACCAGTACATTTGGATGGCTTCCCATAAGGTTCGCGGGGCATGGGCCGGAACCCACCGGCACACTTCGGCAATGCGCAGCAATTCATCTTTGCGAATCGGGTCTGTTTCCCGGGCCGCTTTTTCATCAGCCAGGTCCGCGTGGCGCTCAGCAAAAACAATGGCCGCGTCGCAGGAAATATCCATGGCCTTCAGTTGTTCGGCTTTATCTGTGGCCTCGGCATCGTTCAGGTAGTCCAATGTGCCCAGGTGCCCGGCAATTTCCTTTTTAAAATCCAACAGGCCTTTCCGGTAAATTTTCCCGTCAAGGCAGGTGTGCCCCGGAGCGCGCTGTTCCATGAATTCCGTGAACAGACCGGCTTCGTAAGCTGCCTTCCACTGCTCGGGCACATGGTTGAAAATGCGCTCCCTCTGGGTGCGGCCCTGCCAGTAGGGAATCACTTCCCGCTGGTAAATTTGAATATCTTCTTCACTGATGCTATAAGGCTGTTTTTCACGGGTGTTGAGGACATGGAAATCTTCAACCGAGTGGCAGGTCAATTCAGGAAAAGTGGGCACCGATTTGGGATGCGGCCCGCGCTCACCAACGATGAGCTCGTCATCCCCCAGATAAAGGGTTTTTTGTTTGCAGATTTCGAGGTAGTTGAGGGCCCGCATGACCGGAACCGAAAACTTACCGTGGTTTTCGACATAAAAACGGGTTTCGATCAAGGCTCTTTCAATGGAGAGGGTGTGCTCCTGCTCCACGCTCAACTGGCGCAGCCTTTGAATTCGCGGATTCATGCCCTCTCCTTGATGCTGGGGAATGTTTCTGTGTTCCCTAGGATAACACCCGGCCATGCCACCGGAAAATCGAATTTTTGAGATTGCATCCTTTTTATACCTGCTGCGTATAACCTCTTTTGCCAAACCCCGCAAACGAGTAAAATCCAGGGAATATGACTGCCTCAGCCATTAAACGACTGTTCAACATCGAAGACCGGGAACTCGGTCCTGCCCTGCTGTCCGGCCTGCTTTTCTTCCTCATTCTCTGCGGCTACTATATTCTGCGCCCCTTGCGTGAAGAAATGGGCCTCAACGGAGGCGTCCGCAATCTCCCGTGGCTGTACCTGGCCAACCTGGGTATCATGCTGGCCCTCGCTCCGGTGTTCGGAGCCGTGGCCACCCGCTGGGCCCGCCGCACTTTCGTGCCGGCCGTCTACCTGTTTTTCATGACCAACATGCTGATGTTCTTTGTGGCCATGAAGGTTGTGCCCGACAGCGGCGAAGTCATGCTGGGACGGGTTTTTTACGTGTGGGTCAGCGTGTACAACATGTGGGCGGTGTCCCTGTTCTGGGCCTTCATGGCCGATGGCTTCGGCCTTGAAAGCAGCAAGCGACTGTTTGGCCTGATTGCTGTGGGAGGCAGCCTGGGAGCCGTGCTCGGTTCATCCATCACGTCACTTTTTGTGGAAGCTGCAGGCCGGTCCAATCTCATTCTGGTTTCTGCTGTTTTCATGCTGGCGGCGGCCATGGTGATCATCCGGTTGGGACGCCGTTTGCCCGGCACAGCCGCCACACGTCACGGAGAAACCACAGACCGTGGTCATTTCTGGTCCGGCATGAGCGATTTCCTGCGTTCTCCTTACCTGCTGGCCATCGGGGCCTACCTTTTTCTGTTCAGCCTCTCCTCCACGTTCCTGTATTTCGAACAGGCTGAAATTGTGGACGCTGCCGTTTCCACCCGCGAAGCCAAGGCCAGAATTTTTGCGAACATTGATGTGTGGGTCAACGTCCTGACCTTCTTCATCCAGATTTTCCTGACCGGCCGGCTTATTTCCCGCCTCGGTGTGGGTGGCGTGCTGCTCATCCTGCCCGCCCTGACGGTGGTGGGTTTCCTCGGACTGAGCATCGCCCCGGTTCTGCCGGTTCTTGTGGCATTCCAGATTATGCGCCGGGCGGCCAATTACGCCCTGTCCCGACCCGCGCGCGAAACGCTTTTCACCATCGTCAGCAGAGATCAGAAATACAAAGCCAAGAGTTTCATCGACACCTTCGTTTATCGTGGTGGCGACATGCTTGGCGCTTCCGCATTTGCGGCCCTTGGCAGCCTCGGCATGGGACTTTCCGGCATTGCCCTGGTGGCAGTGCCGCCCGCTTTGCTGTGGGGCGTTTTTGGTGTTTTCCTGGGTAAGAAACAGATACAACAAGGAGAGAAATAATGAGTATGAATCGTCGTTCTTTCGTAAAATATGCCGGGCTTGGTACCCTGGCTGCCGGGGCCCTGAAGCCTGCCTCGGCCCTGGCGGATTTCACCCCTCTGCGCAGTGAGCGCCGTCTGAAAATTCTCATTCTCGGCGGCACTGCTTTTCTGGGGCCGGCCATTGTGCGCCACGCGCGCAGCCAGGGGCATCAGCTGACTCTGTTCACCCGCGGCAAAACCAACGTGGACCTCTTTCCCGATATCGAAATGCTGCTTGGCGACCGGGACGGCAATCTGGATGCGTTGAAAAACCGCGACTGGGATGTGGTTATCGACACCTGTGGTTATCTTCCCCGTCTGGTCACCGATTCGGCCCGGCTTCTGGCCGATCATGTGGGACAGTATATCTTCATTTCCTCTATCTCAGTTTTTGCCGATTTTTCCAAACCCGGTCTGGACGAATCGTCTCCCGTTGGGGTTCTGGAAGATGAATCCGTTGAAGAAATTACCGGCCTGACCTACGGCCCTTTGAAAGCTCTGTGCGAACAGGCCGCTGAACGGGAAATGCGGGGACGCTCCACTACCATCCGGCCCGGGCTCATTGTAGGCCCCATGGACCGCACCGACCGCTTCACCTACTGGCCCGTGCGCATTGCCAAAGGCGGCGAAGTGCTTACTCCTGAAAGTCCCGACGTTGTCACCCAGGTGATCGATGTCAACGACCTGGCCATGTTCATTGTGCGTTGCGCCGAACGGAACATCACTGGAACATTCAACGCCACCTCACCCGCGGGTGAATTGAATATGGGCGAGCTGTTCGAATCCTGTAAAAAGGTATCCGGATCCGATGCCACTTTCACCTACGTCTCCTACGCATTCATGCAGGAGAAAGAGCTCCAGGAATGGAGCGACATCCCCGTGTACGTGCACCTTGAAGGACCCGAGGCGGGGCATCCCTTCATCAATGTGAACAAAGCGGTGCGGCAAGGGTTGACATTCAGGCCTATTTCGGAAACCATAAGGGATACTTTAAATTGGTGGGCCACAGTTTCCCGGGAACGCAAGGATCGACCCATGCGGTCGGGACTTACGGCCGAGCGCGAAAAAGAAGCGCTGGAAGCGTGGCACGACAAAAACGGGTGAGATACTGAAAGGGCGCATGCGGCATGAAAATCATCTGCACGTATTGTTCCGGAGCCAAACGTGAGGACGGCGGGTTGCTGCCCGCCGCTTTGCGGTATTGCAGCGAGCGCATTATCCAGTTGGGCGAAGAGGCCGATCAGAAAGGTCTCGAGTTTATGATTCTCTCGGGAGAATTCGGGCTCATCGACCGGGAATATCCCCTGCCTTTATACGACCACCTTCTGCAATCGGATGAAGTGGATAAGCTAAGCAGCAAAGTTGCCTCAACCCTGTGCATGGCAGGGGTCAAAGAGGTGGTCTACTACACGGCAGCCCCCGAATTGTATCCGCAAGTCAGGCCCTATCTGTCAGTGATGGAGGCTGCCAGTGAGCGGGCTTCGGTGGCCCTCAGGTTGGTGATCCTGCCTGGAAATCCGGTCTGATTTACTCAGGCCACTCAAACCGTTGACGCAGGCAATCCACGGTGCGATCGCGATCCGGCACGTCAATAACCACCGAGATGCTGTTGATGGACGAGCACACGGTGTGACTCTTGATGCTGGCTGTGCAGAGGGCTGAAAAAACTTCACTGGCCAGGGTGTGTCTTTCCAGAAAATGAGGACCATAGAGCGTGAGAATGAGCACCGGGGCGTTCACGCTGACTTTGTCCGGGCTGAACTCATCTTTGATTTCTTCAATGATGATGCGATTGGGGGCCAGTTCTTCAGTTTTCACACAGAAACTCATGTTCTTCTCACCGCCGGCACCATTGCCCACGCTGAGGTAGGACAGCGCCATGCCGGCCGTTCCGAATTTGGCTAAAATCCCACAGGCTTTGCCAGGTCGCCAGTCAAAGCCCAGCACCTCAACGAGGCATAAATCGCCACGCTCCATCAAGCCACCACACTGAAATCTCTCAGTCATCACTTCACCTTTTTACTTGAATGGGCATCGATGTTTTTGGGGGTCCGTGGCAAATGCACCATGAAAGAGGAACCGATTCCCACCTTGCTTTTCAGATCGATGGATCCACCCAGGTCTTTGACAAATTTGTGCACAATGGCCAGACCCAACCCGGTGCCCAGAGTCGTTTGTTTTTGGGCTGCCGCAGAGCGGAAAAATTCATCAAAAACTCGTCCCTGGTCCTCCACTGCAATGCCGATCCCCTCATCGGACACTTCCAGACACACACCGCCTGGTTCACTATCTAAACTCACATTCACCTTGCCGCCATCCTTGTTGTAACGCACGGCATTGCTCACCAGGTTGGTGATGATCTTATCCAAAACCGACAAATTGGTGGTCATGACCACCGGATCTTCCGGCAACCGGATAATGATTTTCTGACCACTGCGATCAGCCACATCACGCTGCCTGGCCACCAGACGACTCACCAGGCGACCCAGATCAACAACCTGCAGATTATCCTTTTTCAGCAATCCGCCACGGGTTAAATCAGCCAGATCTTTCACGATATCCGTAGCTTGCTCCAGGCGGCGCACCGCTCTGGTCAACATGTCCTCCACGGTAGCTGACATGTCTTTGCCGCCCAACTCCAAAGCCGTTTCCACCGCGCTTTGGGCTGTGTTCACGGGGCTTTTCACTTCGTGGGTCACAAAGCGGAAGAAATCCATTTTGGACTTGTCCGCTTTCATCAGCTCGGCCTGGCGCACCAGCAATTCGTCCTTGATGGTGCGGTTGTGGGTCATGATCGACGCCCCGATGTAGGCGCAGAAAAGCAGCACCAGCCAGAATGAAGCCAGGGTCATGGTGACGTAAGGAAGTTCGTGGGTCAGGTTGCCGGCGCTCAGCAAATGATAGTGAGGTAAAATACCCACGTATTCACCCACCACCTCCGCAGTGAACAGACCGATAGCCAGCCAGGCGATGTGGTAAATTTCACTGCCCTTGAACAGCAGACTGGCCATGATCACATGCACCACGTAGAGATAAAGCAGAGGATTTTCCACGCCACCGGTAAGGTTCAGCAACACCGTCAGCACCACCAGATCACCCAGCATCTGGAGCTTGACCAGACGCAGTTCGGCCAGAATATCCACCGGAGCCAGACGCCTGTTGCGGATCACATAGCTCATATTCATCACCAGCAACAAACCTGTGGTCAGCATCAACGGTTGCAGTGGCAGGGACTGGACCAGCCACTTGTCGGCCACCATCACAGCAACCAGAATGCCCACAGCGGCTCCCCAGCGCAGCTTATTGAACCAATCAAGCCGGACGCGCAGGGAAGCCGCCGATACGAACTGGGATGACTCCCGGGCTATGAGGTCGTGAACCATGTTCTCCGATTCAGGCTAAATCAAACGCTGGTCGGCAGATGCTTGCGCACCATATCCACCAACCGGCGCGGGCTGACCGGTTTTTCCAGGAACTCGTCCACCGGCAAAAAGTCGGCGTCCTTGTCCGGGTTGAAATCGAAACCGGTCTGGTCAACGACCGCCGTCAGCATCAGGATGGGAATATCCTTGGTGGCCGGGTCGCCACGCAACTCATACGCCACCTGGAAGCCTTCGTCAACCTTACTCATCATCACATCGAGCAGGATCAGATCGGGACTGCGGTCCTTGGCCATGGCCACGCCGCGCTCGCCATTTTGGGCATCGATGACATTCAGGTTTTCATTCTCCAACGTCACCCGGATGATCTCGACCAGATCAATGTCATCGTCGATGATAAGGATGGTCTTCTTGTTCATGCGGTTGCCTCCGCTTCGATCAGGGAAATTATACGGGGCACAGCTGCCGCCACCGGCTCGCTCAACCCCTGATTGATTTCAATTCTTTGGGGCTGCACGCCCACAATCAAAACGTCCTCGGGCATGGTGCCCAACTGCTCAGCCAGGATAAAGGTTTCACCCAAACCAAAACCGTGCATGGACAGATGGTCAGATTTGATCTTCACCTGCACTTCGTCCGGACGGAAAGCGGCCACGGAGCCTGGCTCCAGACCCATATCCGCCGCGTCGATGATGACGTTCAGCTCTCCGGGCGTGAACCGGTCAAGCAGAACCAGGGCGTCCGTGTGGGCATCGAACAGGTCAGCTCCGGGGAAGGTATTTGCTTCCCTGATTCTTTCCAGAACGGCCACCCCGACTCCGTCGTCACCGTAAAACGAATTGCCTACAGCAAAGATCTTCACATCCCACCTACTCGATAAAGTCCACGTCAAGCATGTGCACCGAACAGCTGATGCAGGGATCGTAAGCCCGGACCAGCATCTCCAAAGTCAGAGTGATCTCTTCCTTTGGTTTATCGATAATTTCAGGGACCAGTTTCTTCATGTCATCATCAATGTTTTCCAGGTTCTGACCTGTGGGGATGATGCAATTGGCAGCCGTGATACGCCCCTTGCGGTCATAGCTGTACTCATGGTACAGAATACCCCGCGGCACTTCCACCGCGCCCACACCGGTTCCGAATTTGGTCGGCTCCTGATTTGGTTGTTCGTTGGGCAGACCGCCTTCGATCAGCTGGTCGATGATGGCCACCGAATCCAGGGCGCAATGCCCCGCTTCCACCACCTGGGCGATGGTGTTCATGAAGGGATTGTAGCAGTTGGGCTTCAGGCCCATTTGCTTAGCCGCATTCAAAGAAGCATCGCACAACCGGTCGTGGTTGTTGTTCCAGCGGGCCAAAGCTCCGGCCATGAAACTGCTGCGGTTGGCTTTGCAGTGCTTGCTGGTGCTGTGAGGCACCACAAACTCATTGGTCATCTTGAGGTAATCGCTGTCGGGTACCCGGCCGATGTCGCTGCTGCAAATATCACCATCGTACATGGCGTAGTTATGGTCGTTGCGCAAACTGATGTACTCGGTTTCCCGGGTGAAATCAGGAATGCCGCCGGCTATCGCTTCCATGGTTTCGACGGTGGCCAGGAAGTCGGGCACCATCTCTTCCACCAGGCGTTTTTTCAGTCCCAGCAATTCTTTTTCCGTGGGGATGCGCGTGAAGCCGCCAGGCACCGGTGTGATGGGATGCACGGCACGGCCGCTGACCACATCGCCAATGTCATTGGCCAGTCGTTTCATGCGCAGCGCCCGCAACACCACATCGGGATGCGAACCCACCAGAGGGAACACCGAGCCCACACCCAGCAAATCGGGTGCGGCCAGGAAATAGGCGTGCAGAATGTTCGACTGCAGGGTGGCGCCATGAGTCAGCAGTTTGCGCAGCAGAATGGTCTGCTCGCTCACTTCCAGACCCAAAGCATCTTCTGTGGCCTTCAGGGAACCCATCTGGTGCCCCAGGGAACAGATCCCGCAAATGCGCGAAGTGATGATGGCGGCTTCATGAAAACTGCGACCCTTGAGCATGGCTTCGAAGTAGCGTGGAGCTTCGACGATTTGCAGCTCGGCCTTTTCCAGCCTGCCTTCCTTCATATTCACCACGATGTTGCCGTGGCCTTCCACCCGTGTCAGGTGTTTGACGTTGATGTCGAGACTGGTGCTCATGGCATGACCCCCTCGATCTCGTTGGCGTTGTTGTTGGAAGTGCCGTCGATGTCGGTGACGCTGCCGCTGTTCGGCGGGTCATTTTCCACAACCACGTAGTCGCCATCGGGGAGGTTGGTGAAGCTGTAGTCCCCGATGCTGTCGGTGGTGGTGGAGGTGATGAATGGTTCGCCGGGGTCGGCGACGCCGTTGTTGTTGGTGTCCTCGTAGA
>JAOZJV010000518.1 GCA_029935695.1 Candidatus Krumholzibacteriia bacterium
TCTGAAATTACCGTATTCCGGGGCGCAGAATTGAGGGTCCAGGGAAATGTTGTGGTTCTTTTCTCCCATGGATCGAAGATTGGCCACCCAGTCACCGTTGGAATTACCAAAAAGGTTACACCCCTGGAAATCAGGAATATCACTGCCGACTCTCAGGATAGTTGTCTCGCTGAAAGCCAGAATACTGTCCATCAATTGTGGGATTTGACCGGTGAAAGCCAGAACGCAGCCTTCGGTGTCACTGCTGTTGTGGTACAAGGTGCTGCGCTTGATTTTGATATCAGAATCCTGACTGCTCAGGACACTGCCACCGATGCCTCCCCAATTATCTGAAAAAATGGTGTTTGTGATGGCGCATTGGGCGTTTTGAACATGCAATCCGCCACCGCTGTTTCCTGCGGAATTATCCAGAAAAGAGCAGCTGGCCAAATAAACTGTGGATCCCCGGTCAACATTCAATCCGCCACCCACCAGGGAGATGTTGCTCGAAAAGGCACATTGCCGGAACACCGCGGCACCCTGGCAATGGACACCGCCTCCCTGCCTCCAGCCTTCATTTTTTTCAAAAAGACAATTGGCCAGGACGGGGGAACTGCTTTGATCGATGAAGAGGGCTCCACCACGGTTTGCTGTGTTTTCTATAAACACACAATTGGAAATTCTGGGGGAAGAGTTGATGCACACGATGGCTCCACCCTGGTCAGCGCCAGGGGCTTGAGCCAGACCACCGGTGAGGGTGAAACCCACCAAGGCGGTGTTGGTGTCCGCATCGGTGAATTTAAAGATCTGTCCTTTGCCCCGGGCATCGATGGTGACGCATCCCGGTTGCAGTGTTCCGGACCAGAGAGCCACACCTGGTTTCATGGCAATATCGTGCTCAAAATAGGTGCCACAGGAGACAAGAACAATATCCCCGGGTTGGGCAATGATCAGGGCACCTTTGATAGTGGGGGAAGAACCGGGAACCGCGAGGGTTTTGCTCAAGCCGGCAGGGGCCTGAACGAGCAGCAATAACAGGGAGGCCAGCAGAAGGATACTTCTTCCGCGCTTAAGGTTGATTTCCCCAAGGTGCAAAACATTAAAAACCATCGATATATCCTTTGAATGCAGGGATTAAAGTACTTTTGGTATAATAACCCATCCAGACAAAAAAAGATACAAAAAGGGCCGCGATCTTAAGATCGCGGCCCTTGAACTTTCCCTGGGGGAAAATTAATTACCGATACAGAGCCTTCAAGCTGTCAAAGCTCTCATTGCTGGTAGCCACGACGCCGGAGCAATCACCGTTGATGATAGCCACGGGAAGCTCAGCGCTACCCTGGATCTGCTGCAAGGGAATGATGTTGTCGTAGTCGCCACCATCAAGGTATGCAGGCTGGGTGTTGTCAGGAATGGAGTGGAAGTACACACCATCGATGAAGAATTCAATGGGAGAATCCACGTCCATGATGAACAGGTGCACAATGGCAACAACCACAGCGGGGAAAGTGTACGGGTTGGTCAGGGGAGTACCCAGGCCAACGATGTACTCGTTGGGACGGGTGCCAACGTCAATGGCATCGCCCAACAGTTCCATTTGAGTGACCACGCCAGGACCGGTGTTGGTAATTTCAGCTTCCCAGCCGCCAACGCCCATGGCACTGCTCGGGTGAGTGATGACCACGTAACCCAGGTTCTCGCCAGCTGGCAAGTCAAGGCAGTTTACGCAGGCACAAGGATCAAAGTAGATGCCAATACCATCAGCATCGGGATCGAGCTGGGCAAAAGCATTGCCAGCGACGAACAGGGTAAGGAGCAGAGCAAAAGCAATCTTTTTCATGTTGTAAATCCCCCGGTAGAGAGTCCAATGAAGAGCGAGAACTATTTGTATCCCGAGGATCATACAGGATTTTTCGGTGCTTGAAAAGGATTATTTTTATAAAATACCCAAAAAACCCCATTTTTTTTAACTTTGATTGACCAATCGGGCCAAATGGGCCTTTGTAATTTGTTAAAAAGCACTATTTCTCCCTATAAAAGATCCAAGCAAAGCCGTTGCTCAGGGAGGGTTGAGGTGTTAAATTGCACCGGCAGTCACTTTATTGTTTCTGTGGTATCCTTTTGTCCAGGTTGAAAATTACATTGTGGATTTTTCCGGACATCATCCCCGGGGATTTCCTCTTTCCAGGAGTTGTGCATTGGAAGATATCAGGCAATTATCACAATATTCGCCCGAAGGCATTGAAAAGAAATGGTACGAGGCCTGGGAAAAGGCTGGTCTTTTCTCTCCTGATGAGACTCTGGACGATGATGCTTTTGTCATTACCCTTCCGCCCCCCAATGTCACAGGTATTCTCCATATGGGACATTGTCTGGGCAATTCCATCCAGGATATGCTCATCCGGTGGGCCCGGATGCGGGGACGGCCCACGGTGTGGGTGCCGGGCATGGATCACGCGAGCATTGCCACCGAACAGGTGGTCAGCAGGCAAATGGCTGCCGATGGCATCTCCAAGCATGAGGCCGGTCGTGAGAAATTTCTGGAGAAAGCCTGGGAGTGGAAAGATTTCACCCACGGACGGATTTCTCAGCAAATCCGGCGTTTGGGTTGTTCACTGGATTGGGAGCGTGAAGCGTTCACCATGGACGAAGCGCGCAACCAGGCCGTCACCAATGCCTTTATCTCCCTCAAGGAAAAAGGGCTGATCTATCGGGACGTTTACCTGGTGAACTGGTGTCCACACGATTTGACAGCGATCAGTGATGATGAAGTGGAGCATAAGGAGGTTGAGGGCAATCTCTGGCATCTGAGGTATCCTTTTGCTGATGGCGACGGGCACCTGACGGTGGCTACGACCCGGCCTGAGACCATGTTCGGCGATGTGGCCGTGGCCGTTCATCCGGAAGATCCCGAGCGCAAGCACCTGATTGGGCGTTTGGTCAAGTTGCCCTTGACCGAGCGGGAAATTCCCATTATCGGCGATCATCACGCAGATCCTGAAAAGGGCACCGGTTTCGTGAAAATTACTCCGGCCCACGACCCCAACGATTTTGAGGTTGGCCGCCGCAACGATCTGCCCCAGGTCATATGCATGACTCCCAGCGCCATGA
>JAOZJV010000519.1 GCA_029935695.1 Candidatus Krumholzibacteriia bacterium
CGGCTTCTTCTGAAGCAGTGCGCTGCGCCGGTTTTCCCCATCTCTGTTGTGAGGCTTTCACCGCCGGGTTGGTCCACGATATTGGCATGCTGGTGATCGATCCCTGGCTCAGAAACAACAAAATCGTCCTGGAAACCGAAGGTCCCAACTTTGGGGTTTGCATTTTCGAACAGGAAAGACTGGGATTCGATCATTGCAAGGCCGGAGCCCAGCTGGCCCGGGAGTGGGGTTTTCCCGATTCTCTGGTCCAGCCCATCGCTCATCACCATGATCGCGGGTTCGAGGGTGATGAGGCGGAAATCAACCGCGCCGTGGCTGCCGGAAATGTGATGGCCGAAGCTCTTGACCTCGATATCGAAAGCCAATCCTGCCCCGTTGCTGGTGAATGTTTGACTGAGATGGGTTTTCCCCACGATCTTCTGGAAAAGGTACGCCTTGATCTGACCACTAATTTGGAACAGACTCTGATCAGAGCCACCAGCAGTTCTGCTCAGCCGGTGGCATGATCCAACTTAATCCAGGAGTCCGCTTTGAACAGCGCCCGCGATCCCCGCATCAGGTTTCTCATCGACCTGGGCAAAGCCCTGCACAGCTATGGTATCCCGGCTCACCGGCTGGAAGATGCGCTGGCCAATGCCGCCAGCCGGCTGGGTATCCGGGCTGAATTCTTTTCCGGACCTACATCTTTGATTTCCTCCTTCGGAGAACCCGGCGACCAGCACACGGCTCTCAGTCGGGTGGAGCCTGGTTTGCTGCAGTTGGACAAACTGGTGGAACTGGATGAAGTGGTGGAAGCTCTGTACCGTGGCGAGATCGAAGTGGAGGAAGCAGACCAGCGGCTTTCTGAAATTGATCAAACTCCCGAACGGTACGGTCCCTGGCTGACCACTCTGGCGTTTGCGGTGGCCAGTGGCGCGGCCGCCCGGTTTTTTGGAGGTGGTCTGATGGAGATGCTCTTGGCCACAGGTCTGGGGCTGGTGACCGGAGTCGTGGCCTGGGCTGCCGGACGTTTTGTCTCTGTGGGGCGGATCTTTGAGTTTCTGGTTTCCGGCCTGGTGACGTTTCTGGCTTTTGGAAGCACCATCTGGTGGCAGCCTCTGGAGCCTGGCGGCGCCATCCTTGCCAGCCTGATCATTCTGCTGCCCGGCCTGACCCTGACCCTGGCGTTGAATGAGTTGGCCACCGGTCATCTGGTCAGCGGCACGGCTCGTTTGTCCGGCGCCATGATGACGTTTTTAAAGATTGGTCTGGGAGTGGGAATCGGCACACGGTTGGCCGGATTCCTGCCGGGTGGCCCCGTGCTGGTGCCCGCTATTGACCTTCCGGCATGGACTCTTTGGGCCGCTCTTTTGATCACTCCTTTTGCCCTTACGATTCTATTCCGGGCCCGGCCGCAGGAATCTCTCTGGATTCTGGTGGGCTCCATGGTGGCGTACTGGGGAGCACGGTGGGGTGTGACGGTGCTGGGAGTGGGCCTGGGGGCCGTCATTGGGGCTTTTCTGGCGGGAATGGTGAGTAATCTCTTCGCGCGCTGGAAACACAAGCCTGCAGTCACCCTCATTGTGCCATCCATCATTTTACTGGTGCCCGGAAGCATTGGTTATAAGGGGCTGGAGCTGATGATGGACAATGATGTGACCAGTGGCATGGACAGCATTTTCACGGTTCTGCTGGTGGGAGTATCGCTGGTGGCCGGGTTGTTGTTGGCCAATGTTATTTTGCCGGCGCGAAATGCATTGTAGAAAGTTGAGTTCATACATATGTGGTTGTTGGCGAAAAACGTTGCCCCCGCAACTATTTTTTTATGCCGAATCAACCCATTCAGATGCTTAAAATAGTTGCGGGGGCAACGTTGTCCGTACAACAAGCCTGCCCCTGCCTTGACTTGCTCCTGCCTATCTTCTACAATAAATCCAAAGGAAAACCTGATTTTTCCCCCCTGACAGATGCAAAATTTGCCACTGAAAACCTACCATGGAGGCCAAGATGATCAAGGGACATCCCAAAGGTCTGGTTGTGCTGTTCGGCGCCGAAATGTTCGAGCGCCTTTGTTATTATGGCATGCGCGGACTGCTGATTCTTTATTTAACCAAAGCACTGTTTCAGGGCGACGTGGAAGCCATGGGCATCTATGGCGCTTACACGGCCCTGGTATTCGCGGCTCCCGTTTTGGGAGGCAAGCTGGCCGACACCGTGCTGGGTTATCGGCGGGCGGTCATCTTCGGTGGTCTTGTCATGGCCGCGGGGGAGTTCATGATCCTGGGGGGCAATGAGTTTTGGCTTTTCATCGGCATGAGCGCCATCATCGTCGGTAACGGATTTTTCAAAGCCAACATTTCCACCATTGTGGGCAAGCTGTACAAAGATGGCGATCCCATGCGTGACAGCGGCTTCACTATCTTCTACATGGGAATCAACATTGGTGCCCTGCTGGCAACTGTGGCCATCGCCCCCATCGGTGAAATTTATGGTTTCAAATGGGGATTCGGTTTGGCAGGCATTGGTATGCTGGTGGGTGTGGCCATCTTCATCATGGGCCTGGGTAAACTGGAAGGACACGGCACAGCACCTGATCCTGAAATGTTGCGCAAATGGGAAATCCCTGTGTATGTGGGCAGCTTACTGGCCATCCCCGGTCTGTATGCCTTGATCAACTACGGACGGGACATCGTTATTCTGGGACAGGATCTCCTCTTCTACATTCTGATGGGGCTGTTGCTGTTTGTATCTTTCAACCTCCTGAGGGCTGGTTTCCAGGGCGGCAAGGTGGCGCGCGACCGCATCATCGTCCTGATGATTCTGATGACTTTCAACGTGGTTTTTTGGGCCTGTTTTGAACAGGCGGGCAGTTCACTGACTCTTTTTGCCGACCGGAATGTCGATAGAAATGTTTTCGACATCTACGAAATGCCTGCCTCCCAGACACAGTTTTTCAACCCGCTGTTCATCATCCTCTTTGGAAGTATTTTTTCGGTGATGTGGGTGCGGCTTTCGGCCATTGGTAAAAACCCGAATATTCCCATGAAATTTGGGATGGGAATTATCCAGTTGGGCCTGGGCTACCTGTTGTTGCTGGTGGGTGCG